>JALWRJ010000137.1 GCA_026994125.1 Cyclobacteriaceae bacterium
TACATGCATTGGGTAGCTACCGAATGCATACTTTACTACGATACCTCCGGAGCGGTAATTGCCAAGCATGGCTACCGTACCATTCCGGGCTCGGCTCCCATGCTGGAGTCGCTGGCCGCAGCTGTGTTATTGGCCTCCCGGTGGGATAAAAAATCCCCCTTTATTAACCCCATGTGCGGTAGTGGCACCCTGGCTATTGAAGCTGCTCTTTTAGCCTCCCACACGGCTCCCGGCTTGTTTAGAGATAATTTTGGCTTTATGCACTTAAAATCGTTTGATAAACAGGTATGGGAACAAATGAACCAAAAAGCCCTAGCAAATATTACCCCTTGTAAAGCCCGCATCGAAGCCTCCGACATTGATACCAAGGCTGTTGAAAATGCCCAAGCCAATGCCGAAAATGCCCGCATGCACAAGTACATCCATTTTAGTGTAGGCGATTTTAGAAAAATACACCTACCCGAAACCCCAGGGGTAATTATGCTTAACCCCGAATATGGCGAACGGCTGGGCGAGGAAGAACAACTCATTGAAATATACAAAGCCATAGGCGATTTGTTTAAGCAAAAATGCCCCGGCTATACCGGCTATGTATTTACGGGCAATCGCACCCTGGCCAAGCATATAGGTTTGCGTACCAAACGTAAAATTCCTTTTTATAATGGCAGCATAGAATGCCGCTTATTGGAATACGAACTATACCGGGGTACCCGTAAAGAAAAGTAAGAACCGCACCCTTTTACAAAATGTAAGTTGCTAACAAGCAATTTCAACAGTATAGCTGAACCTTCTACCCTGCTTTATACGTTTATAAGTATAACTAAACATTTTTTTTTGAAGGATAAAATACTGTATTCGTTACCCGCCAGGCTGCTAATAAATAATATTAAACGCAACCATATTTTACTATTAATTTGGTTTATCTTATTTAGCGTAGTTACCGGCCATTTAGCCAGTTTTTTAGGCGTACCTTACCTTTTTCTCGACCCCGAATACTTGCAAAAAGTAAATTTTTTAAGTTTTTTACTAATAGGCATTGCCCTAAGTGGATTTAGTATAGCCTTTCACATTACCTCCTATATTACAGTAGGCCATTACTATACATTTTTGGCTCATCACCGCAAACCTTTCGTAACCTTTAGCATAAACAACAGCCTTATCCCGTTGGCGTTTTTACTTACTTACATGGTACAAATCATATCCTACCAATCGGCCAATGAGTTTGCCAGCCCCGCCAATATAGTAGCCGACCTGGCAGGACTGCTCACAGGTTACATACTTATGATTGTGCTAGTGTACACCTACTTTGTTTTAACCAATAAAGATATTTTTAAATTGCTCTCGGCCAGGGTAGATAAGCAATTAAAGGTAAGCGTACCGGCTACCCGTGCAAAGGCCATGGAAAAATTTAAAGAATCGGACAAATCGCAGGCGGTCAAGTACTTTATAAACGCACGGCTAACCTTTGAAAAAGTTAAATTTGTGGCCTTTCATAAACATGAAATTACACGCGTATTCGACCAAAACCATCTAAACCTGGTGGTCATCGAATTGTTAGTATTTGTACTGCTACTCGTAACAGGTATTTTTAGAGAATACGATGTTTTTCAAATTCCGGCAGCCGCAAGTGCCTTATTGTTATTTACAATTATTATTATGTTTGCCGGTGCCTTTTCGTACTGGTTTGGTTCCTGGGCTCCTACCCTGCTAATAAGCCTGCTCATTATTCTTAACCTGTTTTTAAAACAAGGGCACTTTACCATAAAACACAAAGCCCTGGGATTAAATTACCTAACCAACCCGGCTCCTTACAACCTACAAGCCATCAACTACTGCAACAGCGACTCCATATTACAGGCCGATTTTAACCAAACCCTTCAAATTTTGCAGAACTGGAGAGCAAAGTTTGATACTAAAAAACCAAAAATGCTATTGGTGTGTGCCAGTGGTGGGGGGCAGCGTGCCGCCTTATGGACGGCAAATGTGTTGCAGCAACTAGACAGCCAAACGCATGGCGCATTTTTTAAACATACCCAACTTATTACAGGAGCCTCCGGGGGCATTATTGGAGCTGCCTATTTTAGAGAAATTAAATGGCAGCAACAACTGAGGAAAACCAATCCGTATAGCCCGCAAATTCTTGCCAACATAAGCAAAGACAACCTTAACCCCATCATATTCAGCCTGTTAGTTAACGATTTGTTTATACGCTACCAAACCTTTACCTACCAGGGTAAAAAATACTTAAAAGATAGAGGCTATTCGTTTGAACAACAACTTAATAAAAACACTGAAGGTCTGTTGGATAAGCCCCTAATCAGCTATCAAAAGCCAGAGTTTGAATCCAACATTCCCATGCTCATTATTTCGCCTACCATTATAAACGATGGCCGAAAGTTGTTCATCTCACCACAACACGTAAGCTACATGAATGCCAACCGAACCTCCGATAAAACCACTTTTAAAAAACTGGCCGAAGGTATAGACTTTAGACATATGTTTAGAAACCAACTGGCCGATAGCCTGCGTTTTTTAAGTGCTTTGCGTATGAATGCTTCGTTCCCTTACATTACGCCTAATATTTCGCTTCCCGGGGAACCTCCACTGGAAATAATGGATGCCGGCATTACCGATAATTTTGGCATTGCCGATGCCCTCAGGTTTTTATTTGCTTACCGGAAATGGGTTGCCCAAAACACCTCGGGCGTGGTATTGGTATCCATTCGCGATTCTAAAAAACAAATTGAAATCGAAACCCGAAGCCACCAATCCATCATCGAAAAACTTGTTACGCCCATCCAAACTGTGTACGATAATTACGCCAACCTGCAAAGCGTTGCCAACGACCGCAACATTGCCTATGCCAAGGCCTGGTTTGCCAACCAATTAGATGTAATTACTTTTGAATACACCCCCACTTACAACCCCAAAACACAACAACCCAACCAGGTAAAACGGGCTTCGCTCAATTGGCGCTTAACCGGTAAAGAAAAACAAAGTGTATTAAAAAGTATCAATTCCAAAACTAATCAAGAAGCCTTGCACCAGCTAATCAACCTGCTGCAATAGCGAACAGTTTATAAAAATCAATACCAACAACACCTTTCGAGCGAATTTGTAGCGAAACCCAACGAGTATTTCGTATTTTTGCCCTCGTTTTTAATCTACTGCTCACATGGAAAAAATAGTTCCTTATCAACCCAAGCATAAAATCAGAATTGTAACTGCTGCCTCTCTATTCGATGGCCACGATGCGGCCATTAACATTATGCGCAGAATTATTCAGGCTACCGGGGTTGAGGTAATTCACCTGGGGCACGACCGCAGTGTAGAGGAAGTAGTAAACTGCGCCATTCAGGAGGATGCCAATGCCATTGCCATGACCTCGTACCAGGGGGGGCATAACGAATACTTTAAATACATGTTCGATTTGTTAAAGGAGCGAAATTCGGAACATATAAAAATTTTTGGCGGTGGTGGAGGCGTAATTTTACCTAGCGAAATTGAAGCACTGCATAACTATGGTA
The DNA here is from genome assembly GCA_026994125.1 of Cyclobacteriaceae bacterium. GTDB lineage: Bacteria > Bacteroidota > Bacteroidia > Cytophagales > Cyclobacteriaceae > JAKISE01. Next base: position 3,528 of record JALWRJ010000137.1, read on the forward strand.
TTGCCCGTATTTATTCGCCCGATGATGGGCGAAACATGGGCCTCCAGGGCATGATAAACGACATGATTGCCACCTGTGATTTTGCCACCGGCAACCAGCTAAATGGCGAAGTAAAACAACTTGCTCAAAAAAATCCAAAAGCCATCGCCCGGTTAATTTCGGGAGCTGAGAATTTCCCGGAACAAACCAAGCCGCTGCTAACGCAAATACATAAACAGGCAGCCAAAGCCGACACTCCCGTACTAGGCATTACCGGAACCGGAGGAGCCGGAAAATCATCGTTGGTGGATGAACTGGTACGCAGGTTTTTAACCGATTTTGATGATAAAACCATTGCCATTGTATCGGTTGATCCTTCGAAACGAAAAACAGGCGGGGCGCTTTTGGGCGATCGTATCAGGATGAATGCCATTCATAACCCCAGGGTGTATATGCGCTCGCTTGCCACACGGCAATCTAACCTGGCCTTATCTAAACACGTAAACGAAGCCATTCAAATTTTAAAGGCTGCACAGTACGATTTAATTATCCTGGAAACATCCGGAATTGGCCAATCGGATACCGAAATAACCGACCACTCCGATGTAAGCCTGTATGTAATGACCCCCGAATACGGAGCAGCTACCCAGCTCGAAAAAATTGACATGCTGGATTTTGCCGATATTATTGCCATCAACAAATTTGATAAACGCGGAGCCTTGGATGCCCTGCGCGATGTAAAAAAACAATACCAACGCAACCATCAATTATTTGACGAACCCATAGACAACATGCCGGTATATGGCACCATTGCCAGCCAGTTTAACGACCCCGGCATGAATGCCTTGTATGTGAAAATTATGGATACCCTGCACCACAAAGCAGGCAGCAAGTTAACATCGCACCTGGCAAGCAAAACCACCTTGCCCGAAAAGCAATTTGTTATACCGCCCAATCGTACCCGCTACTTATCCGAAATTTCGGAAAACAACCGCAGCTATAATGCCTGGGTAGAGGTGCAAAGCAAAACGGCTCAGCAAATGTATAATTTGCACCAATCTATACAATTGCTAAAAAACAACCATGCCCCGGAAGAAGCTACCCGGGAACTTAGCAAAGTGTACGATGAACTGAGCCTGAATCTGGACCCCAGGAACAAACAAATAATTGAAGAATGGCCCGAAAAAATAGCCCGGTATAAAAACCCCGAATATACGTTTAAAGTACGCAATAAAGAACTCAACATTAAAACGCACACCACCTCGCTGGCGCAAACCGATATTCCAAAAATTGCCTTACCAAAGTACCGGGCCTGGGGCGATATACTTGCCTGGAATTTGCAGGAAAATGTACCGGGAGAATTTCCTTATACTGCCGGGCTGTTTCCATTTAAGCGCGAAGGCGAAGACCCCACCCGTATGTTTGCCGGTGAAGGAGGCCCCGAACGCACCAACCGCAGGTTTCATTACGTAAGCAAGGCCATGCCGGCTAAGCGCCTTTCTACGGCTTTCGATTCGGTAACTTTGTATGGAAGCGACCCCGATGTGCGACCCGATATTTACGGAAAAATTGGTAACGCAGGGGTTTCGATTTGCTGCCTCGATGACGCCAAAAAGCTTTACTCCGGCTTTAACCTGGCCGACCCGCTTACCTCGGTAAGCATGACCATTAATGGCCCGGCCCCCATGCTCTTAGGCTTTTTTATGAATGCAGCCATCGACCAGCAGTGTGAATTATACATTAAAGAACATGGGCTTGAGCAGCAAGTAACGAAGCAAATTGAAGACGAATATCGAAAAAAAGGGCTGCCCAGACCGGCCTATCAGGGCAAACTGCCCGATGGTAATAATGGCCTGGGACTACTGCTGCTAGGTACTACTGGCGATAAAGTGCTACCCCGTGACGTATATGAAAAAATAAAGGCCGACACCCTTTCCAAGGTGCGAGGCACCGTACAGGCCGATATATTAAAAGAAGACCAGGCACAAAATACCTGCATTTTTTCGACCGAATTTGCCCTTAAACTTATGGGCGATGTGCAAGAATATTTTATTGCTAAAGGCGTTCGAAATTTTTATTCGGTTTCGATTAGTGGTTACCACATTGCCGAGGCCGGAGCTAACCCTATTACCCAATTGGCCTTTACCCTGGCCAACGGATTTACCTACGTAGAATATTACCTGAGCCGGGGCATGGATATCAATGATTTTGGCCCCAACCTCTCGTTCTTTTTCTCTAACGGCATAGACCCTGAATATGCAGTAATTGGCCGCGTAGCCCGTAGAATTTGGGCTAAAGCCATGAAAAATAAATATGGAGCCAATAAACGGGCCCAAATGCTTAAATACCATATCCAAACCTCGGGGCGCTCGTTGCATGCCCAAGAAATAGATTTTAACGATATTCGCACCACCTTGCAGGCACTTTATGCCATTAACGATAATTGCAACTCGCTGCACACCAATGCCTACGATGAAGCCATTACCACCCCTACCGAAGAATCGGTGCGCAGGGCGATGGCTATACAGCTCATCATAAATAAAGAACTGGGCCTCTCAAAAAACGAAAACCCTATACAGGGGTCTTTTATAATTGAAGAATTAACCGACCTGGTAGAAGAGGCCGTGCTACGAGAGTTCGACCGCATTACCGAACGTGGCGGGGTGCTGGGTGCCATGGAAACCATGTACCAGCGAAGCAAAATACAAGAAGAAAGCCTGTACTATGAAACCTTAAAACATAGCGGGGAGTTTCCTATTATTGGAGTAAACACCTTTTTAAGCTCTAAGGGGTCGCCTACGGTACTACCCGGTGAAGTAATTAGGGCCACCGAAGAAGAAAAAAAGTACCAAATTGATATGCTAAGCCATTTGCACCAACACAATAAGGAGCAGGCAGACAAAGCATTAAAAAACATTAGAACGACTGCACTGGCCAATAAAAATATTTTTGAAGAATTGATGGAGGCTGGTAAAGTGTGCTCCCTGGGGCAAATAAAGGATGTACTGTTTGAGGTGGGTGGCCAATACCGAAGAAATATGTAAGGTATGTGGGTGGAATAGCTGAAATGTAGCGGTTACCCTTAATCTACCGAAAAACCCGGAGGTGCCACCAATACATGCTTTTTGCCTAATTTAAAATTATATTCTTCGCCTTTGGCCGAAATGTGCACCGTAACATATTTTCCTTTGCCGGCTCTAATTATTTCATCTTCTTTTTTGTCATCGCCCTTACGTTTGGCAAACATCGATGTAAGAGCCGAACCGGCCACCAGCTTAACAGGCACCTGTATATCGTATTCCATATCGCCTGCCAGGGTTTGAAAACCCATTAAATTAATTGAACCCAGGGTAGTATTAATGGTCATAAAAGGAAGCAAAATTTTACCCCTATTAAAAATCATGATGTTTTTTAAAGTATCAAAACGCACCCGGTTTAAGTCTTTGTTTTGAAAATAATTACCCATCTCTTCAAGGGGTTTATAATTTATGAGGGCGCCCTCAATCATTTTAGCTTTAATTTTTCCGGTTAGCCGGTTTAAATCAAAGCTAAAATCCTGTAATACGGGCACATTGGCTACAATTTCTCCGTTTACAATTCCTTCAAAATGGTCGCTAATTTTCACTTCTTCGTCCTCTTGCACATACGTAACGTTTAGCTTTGATAAGTCCACATCCGACACCAAAATGGTGGCATCCAAAATGGCCTCTTTTCGGCTGGAAGCGTCTAATTCACCATCAAACTCAAAGGTTCCATATTGCCCTGAATGTAGCTTAACTTCGTGTAAGTGCACGAGGTTATTGGAGTCTATTTGCACCAACCCCGATAACTGGCGGATATTGGCATCGTAATAATTAAGCTCACCAATATTGAGTTGAAACTCCGTAACCGGAAAGGCATCGGCAAAAGGATTGCTTGCATCTCCGGTAACCGGCAAGCTATCTTCCTGGGGTAAGGGTTCCCCGGTTCCTTCGTGTTTTACCAACTCGTTTAAATCGAGTACCCCCGAATTAAAGGTAACACGCGAGCGTATGGGCCGGCTAAGGGTATCTTTAGTGGC
>JALWRJ010000138.1 GCA_026994125.1 Cyclobacteriaceae bacterium
CCCACCAACGTAAAACTAAGCGCCAACCCCAACCACTTTATCCAGGTAGCTAGTTGTAAAGCCATCATATTAACGGACTCGTGACTAAGTGCTTTAAACAATTGAAAATTTTCGGCCGCATCGGCCAATAAAACCAGTAGTGGTAAAAAAGACCAGTATTTGTACTGCACCAACCTTGTAATGCTAAAAATAGCCCATAATACAAGCCCCAAAAACAAATTATACACCACTAAAAAAAGTAAATCTACATGGGTTCCCCGGGTTACTGCTGCTATGGCTTCCTCTGACATACTACCCACAATTTGCTCTATTTCATGTTGACTGCTTGCAAATTCTAAGGCTAACACAGGCACTTTAAAACCCTCGGGCATCCAAATGGCCGAAGCATCTACTTTTCCGGCTTTCATCATCCAAAGGCTTACCCCAACTACTAATAGTCCGGTATAAGCCGCATACCTAAATACATTGTTTGTTTTCATATTTTAATCATCTAAATTAACTGTGTGGGCAGTGGCAGCGTGCACAAATAAAATATCGCCAATACCATCGTAGCCCGTAAACAACTCCTCTCCTTTTTGCTTTAAGCTTTCGTAACCAAAGCCCAAACATATTAAGTCATCATCTTTTGATTTTTGTATAATTACTTCTTTAAGTCCTACTTCTTCTTTTTGCTCAATAAGCTCAATATTGTGAGGCGAAACCGGCAAACGGCCTAATTTAATCATTTCTTTCAATTTTTTCTCATATTCGCCAATTTCTTCTTCAGGAAACAAGGCCGTAATTTTTAGCGAAGCTTTTTTCCAATCCGGATGCCCAATAATTACGTAGCCGAGCAAAATCATTAATGAAGCATTTTCAAGGTCGCTTGGGGTAATCCATATATGAATGGTGTTTTTAACGCCAAAATTTTTCTGGGTTGAAGCCAACACACATACATCGAAATTGGTTGCTTTAACTAACGATAAATTTTGAATAATGGCAGGTAAAAACTCAGGAGCCTCGCGCGAATACTCAAATAAAATGGTGTTGGTTTCTTTGCCCGATACACTGGGCAGTTGAATAGCCTGTGCAACTGCACTGGTAAACGAAGGCGAAATGAGGGTATCTAAAAAAACATTGCTCTTGCTTACCCCTGCCATCTTTATAAGTCGTTCCAGGGTTTCTTTGGCTTCCCGGTTTTTTTCTTTCGATAAATACCCTTCGATAAAATGCAGGTAAGTGCCAAAACCCGAACGGTACGACAACCAACTTAACAAGGTAAAAGCTGCCGGGCGCTTAAAAAAATCGGGCGATAAGCAAATAACCGAAGGCCGCCAATTATCGCTGTCTTTTTCGGTAGATTGAATAAACACCTGTAACCTGCGGTTTAGCTGATAAATAACACCCTGAAAAACTTTTGACATACCGGCAAAATTTTGCCGTGTATTGGCCACCATAAAATACAAACCTATCATAACTAAAATAGAAGCAAAGGCATAGCCGGGATCCATTTTAAACATCAGGTAATTGGTAAGCAAAAATCCTAATAAAGAAATGTACCACTTTGATTTAAAATCGGGGCGATAGGCCGGATCGGCAGCAAAATGGTTTAAGAAAGAAATGAGGCAAATAGCTCCATAGGTAACCATAAAAAACATGGAAATTATACTGGCCACCGTATTTACACTGCCCATGGCCACAAATACCAGGGCTATGCCCAAGGTAAGCAAAGTAGCATTAAAAGGCTCTTCGTTAGCTCCTTTTGAGGCCGCCAACCAGCTATTTAAACTTTTAGACGGAAAAACCTTATCGGCCGAAAGCGCCTGCAACGTACGGGGGGCAACCATAATACTGCCCAAGGTAGATGAAATAGTAGCTGCGGCCAACCCAATGGGTATAACCACTCCCCACCTGGCTATTTGTTGCATAATAAGCTGGTTGCTGTTGAGTTCGTTCGGAGTGGCCGACACAGTGAGTTTATATGCAATAAACACATATATAATTAACCCCGAAAAAGTAGCCAACAAGGTACCCACAGGAATCGACTTTTGAGGGTTTTTCAAATCACCCGAAAGCCCAACACCGGCCGTCATCCCCGTAAAAGCCGGAAAACAAATGGCAAAAACTTTAAAAAAACCATCGTGCCCATCTACAATATTGTACATATGAAAACCCGTAGTAGCCGCCTCGGGCGTAGGTAAGCCAATAAAAAAACTAATAAGCGATACAAATAACGTAGCCACCACTACATAAAGTGCACTCATACCCAGGTTAGCTCCTTTGGTAAGCATTAACAAGCCCACCAATGCAAGTGCCGGCAGGCTAATCAATCGCTTGTCGGCAATTATAATACCATAATTATCTCTTAACCAAGCTATTAACGGGTCAAAAGCTTCGGCAAAAGCAATCAGGTAAAACGCTACACTTATGGCTTGCGACAGGTAAAGTGCAATACCAATAGCCGCTCCTATATTAATCCCAAACGAACGCGAGATAATATAGTATTCGCCCCCACCCCGAACCCGCTGGTTGGTAGCAATTTCGGCAATGGCCATGCCCGTAGGAATGGTAACCAGGTGGCCAAATAAAATAATCATTAGGGTGCCCATAAAACCCACATTGGCTACGGCATAGCCAAAACGTAAAAACATAATGGCACCTAAAATGGTAGAGATGGCAGTAAAAAATACCGGAGCAGTGCCAAATTTGGCTTTTTTTGTAACTAAGTCGCGCATTTATTCTATCAAGCGTTTATATTTTGTGGTATTATTTATAATTTTAGGGAAACTATTTTAAAGATGAGGCAACTTTTTGAAAAATATAAAAATTATTTTAAAGTTGATGCACTCATGTACGTGCTAATCCTTGTAATTTTATTGGTTTTTATTTTATTGGTTGGTGTTTAAAATGTATAATTTTTTTGAGCAGTTAAACAATTGGCAAACGTAATTTTAGTAGATTCCAAAGACTACCAGGTTGGCATTATGGATAAGCTGGAAGCGCATAAAAAGGGTCTGTTGCACCGGGCGTATTCTATCTTTTTATTTAATCAACAAAAGGAATTGCTATTGCAAAAACGTGCCGATAACAAATACCACTCGGCCGGGCTTTGGTCTAATACCTGCTGCAGCCACCCTGCCCCGGGCGAGCATCTTACTACAGCTGCTCAAAACAGGCTAATTGCCGAAATGGGCATTACCACCAGCCTGCAATCGGTGTTTTCGTTTACTTATAAAACAACCTTTGATAACGGGCTTACCGAACACGAACTCGACCATGTGCTCATTGGCTATTTTAATGCAAACCCCTTGCCCAACCCGGCCGAAGTAAGCGATTGGCGCTTTGCCTCGCAAAAGCAAATTGCCAGCGAACTAAAAGAAAAACCCGATGCCTATACATTTTGGTTTAAAATGATATATAAACGTGTTTTCAAGTTTATCTTATCCAATTAAATCCCCTATTTTTGCGCCTTAAAATTTAGTAAACAAGGCCGCAGTATGTCGCAATATAATTTTCAGGAAATAGAACTTAAATGGCAACAAGCTTGGGAACAATCACAAGTGTATAAAGCCGAAATAGACACCCAAAAACCCAAGTTTTATGCCTTAGATATGTTTCCCTACCCTTCGGGCTCGGGGTTGCACGTAGGCCACCCCCTGGGCTACATTGCCACAGATATTGTTTCGCGCTACAAAAGGCTTAAAGGCTTTAATGTGCTGCATCCCATGGGGTTTGATTCGTTTGGCTTGCCTGCCGAACAATATGCCGTACAAACCGGCCAGCACCCGGCCATTACCACCGAGCAAAACATTAACCGGTACAAAGAACAACTTAAAAACCTGGGGTTTTCATTTGATTGGAGCAAGGAAGTACAAACCAGCAATCCCGATTTTTATAAATGGACACAATGGATAACCATTCAACTTTTTAATGCCTGGTACGATTTTAAAGCCGATAAAGCCCGCCCAATAGATGACTTAATCAGCATACTTGAAAAAGAAGGAAACGGAAACATAATAGCCGCCCATTCGGAAGGCACACCCATTATTGGTGAGGCCACCTGGAAATCTTATAACGAGCAACAAAAAGCTAACTTTTTATTAAATTACCGACTGGCCTACCAGGCCGATACCACCGTAAACTGGTGCCCCGCTTTAGGTACTGTATTGAGCAACGATGAAGTAAAAGACGGGTTCTCGGAGCGTGGAGGCCACCCGGTAGAACGTAAAGTTATGTCGCAATGGAATATGCGTATTACCGCCTATGCTGACCGTTTATTGGCAGGCCTCGATACCATTGATTGGCCCGAACCGCTCAAAGAAATGCAACGCAATTGGATTGGTAAATCTATAGGAGCGGAGTTTTACTTTGAAGTGGAAGACTCAGCCGAACGTATATATGTGTTTACCACACGCATTGATACCATTTATGGAGTTACTTATATTGCCATTGCCCCAGAAAGCAACCTGGTAAATACGCTTACTACACCTGAACAAAAAGAAGCCGTAGATGCCTATGTGGAAATTGCGGTAAACCGTTCGGAGCGCGAACGAATGAGTGATGTTAAAACTATTTCAGGTGTTTTTACCGGAAGCTATGCCCTGCACCCGTTTAGCGGGCAAAAAATTCCTATCTGGATAGCCGATTATGTGCTGGCAGGTTATGGCACCGGAGCCGTTATGGCCGTACCGGCCGGAGACCAACGCGATTACGCCTTTGCAAAGCACTTTAACCTGCCCATCATTCCTATTCTGGAAGGAGCCGATATTAGCGAGCAGGCCGATGCCTCCAAGGAAAGCCGCATGATAAATTCAGGTTTTTTAAACGGGCTTACCTACCACCAGGCCACCGAAGCAGCCATTGCCAAATTGCGCGAACTGGGTATTGGAAATTCCAAAATTCAGTATAAAATGCGCGATGCCATTTACGCCCGCCAGCGCTACTGGGGCGAGCCTTTTCCGGTATATTACAACGAAGGTATTGCTACACCACTCCCCACTGAAGCACTTCCACTGGAATTACCAGCCATTGATGAATATAAACCTACCGAAACAGGCGAACCTCCGCTAGGCCGAGCCAAAGGCTGGAAATACCAGGGCAAATACCCGTACGAGCTAAGCACGATGCCCGGCTGGGCAGGCTCCAGTTGGTACTTTTTCAGGTATATGGATGCCCATAATACCAAGGAGTTTGTAAACCCAAAGGCACAAGCCTACTGGCAAAATGTAGATTTGTACATTGGGGGTTCCGAACATGCCACAGGCCACTTACTTTATTCCCGTTTTTGGACAAAATTTTTACACGACATGGGCTATGTAACTGTAGATGAGCCTTTTAAGAAATTAGTTAACCAGGGCATGATTCAAGGTCGTTCTAATTTTGTATATGCAGCACGCACCACCTTTACCAATGTGCATCCCGATTTTGAACATATTGAATTGCCCGAGATTTTTATTTCGAAAAATATCAGAGATCAAATTTTAGATCATAAAACGCATGTTGAAATGCGCGAGTACGTAACCAGTATAATTGATTACGAACTTGAACAACTTAATGAACAGCATCCCGGCTTAAACCTAAGCATCGAAAACCTGGACTTAAAGGTAATATCAGCACTGCATGTAGATGTTTCGCTGGTAAAAAACGACATTTTGGACGTAGAAGCCTTTAGAAAATGGCGACCCGGCTTAAAAACAGCTATTATTATACCCGAACGTAGTGGCGAATACATTTGTGGGTTCGAAGTCGAAAAAATGTCCAAGTCGAAATACAACGTGGTAAACCCCGATGATATGATTGCCCGCTATGGAGCCGATACCCTGCGACTGTACGAAATGTTTTTAGGCCCCTTAGAGCAATTTAAGCCCTGGAACACTAATGGAATTGACGGAGTATTTAAGTTTTTAAAAAAATACTGGAACCTGTCACACCCGGGTGGAACTTTTCAGGTATCGGATGCAAGCCCATCTCCTGAAGCACTCAAAGTGCTGCACAAAACCATTAAAAAAGTCCAAGAAGATATCGAACAGCTATCGCTTAATACTTCGGTAAGTGCGTTTATGATATGCGTAAACGAATTAACCGCTTTAAAATGTAACAGCAGGCAGGTAATAGAAGATTTAACCCTTATTTTATCGCCCTTTGCACCTCATATAACCGAAGAAATATGGCAAAAACTGGGGCATACAACTTCTATTAACCTGGCGGAGTTTCCTGCCTATAATCCCAATTATATAAAAGAGGATAGCTTTGACTACCCCGTTATGATAAACGGAAAAATGCGTACTAAGATAACTTTTGCAGCAGATACACCCAAAGAGGCCATTGAAACACAGGTATTAGCCAACGAAACCGTACAAAAATGGCTGGATGGCAAAGCCCCTAAAAAAGTAATAGTAGTGCCTAAAAAAATTGTAAATGTAGTGGTGTAAGCACTTGCATTTGGTGATAGCTAAAAACCAGCTTGTAGCAAAACCTTGTTTTAGTGAGCACGGCACCAGTCATCAAAAGTTATCCTAACCCACAAAGATGCCCACCTTGCCGGCCTTTATATTTACATTACCTTTTAATATTTAACTGGTAGTAGATAGATCAAATAAACTATTGACTTTTTTTGGCAAAAGCTCCAGCAAGGTCTTCAACCGAGATACCGCGTGCTACCATGGTATTATTTTTTAAGAATTCTTGTTTTTCGGAAGTGGCGACATTCGAAATTTTAGTCCAAATAGAGGCAATACCAAGTGTTGTTAAGCCAATAGTAGCTGATGCCGGAATTGTAAAAAATATAATGGTTCCTATCACAATATAACCTCCTGAAGCAATTATTAGGGTAGGCACGGTAACAATGGTACCCACCAGAGCTCCAACTAAAAAAGCGTTGCTGCCAATCTTCTTCTTTCGTACACGAACAAGTTCAATCCGGTTGTAGGGTATTTCTACCGGTTTGGAATTAATGTCAACCCTCCATCTTTTATCAACAGGTAAAATAAACAGGGAAGAATCGCTCCGGCTATACAAATAACCTTTTATCGTTCTCTTTGAATTGCCCTTGACAACTATTGCCGATTGGTAAATTACAATCTTCTTTTTTATTTCTTGCTTTTTTGCCAAAGAGCCATCTTTGGCAGAATATTTTTGCTGCCCCATTAATTGCTGCGTACCCAATAATAAAATAATAATGATTGCCAGGGCAGCTACTGTTGATAATGTTTTCATTGGTTTTGTTGTTTAAATTACCATTCAAAAATTCTATATTTTACCTGTTTATCAAAATTGAATTTTGCAACTATTTCTTGCTGAGTTGCAAATTTTACAAAATGAAAATTCCGGTTATTAAAACAACATGCTATGGGTTTCCCTTTTTAACATACAATTCTAAACGAATCATTAACAATCATTTTTGTATTAAAATAATGACTTACAAATCTTAGCACTTAGTAGCCCAACTTATCTAAATCGGTTTTCATTTACCACTTACCCATCCTAAAAAAAGCTAAAGTGTAAAGGTGAGAGTTAAATGTGCAATACAAATTCTATATTTGAGCAAATTTTATTTCTATGCACAGCCTAAA
>JALWRJ010000139.1 GCA_026994125.1 Cyclobacteriaceae bacterium
GTCATGTACCGGACACAACTTCTAAAATTAATTTTACCGAAAGTGACACAAAGTTTGACACAAACGGTGTGCAATTTGTAATAAACCCTAACGACGAGTTTGGGCTTACGCGCGCTATCTGGTTTAAAGAAAAACAAGGTGCCACCGTTCATGTAGTGAATGTAGGAGGACCCGAAACCGAACCCACCCTCAGGAAAGCACTTGCCATTGGTGCAGACCAAGCAATTCGTGTAAACACCTCGCCTACCGATGGTTTTTATGTTGCCAAACAACTAGCAGCAGTTGTAGAAGAAGGTAATTACGACTTAATTATTGCCGGAAGAGAATCTATTGATTACAATGGAGGCGTAGTTCCCGGCATGCTGGCAAAACTAACCGGAAGTAACTTTATAAACACTTGTATTGGTATTGAAGTAGCAGACCAAACGGTTACCGCCACAAGAGAAATTGACGGTGGAAAAGAAACCCTTAACACAACTTTCCCTCTGGTTTTAGGAGCTCAAAAAGGACTGGTTCAAGAAAGCGATTTGAAAATTCCGAATATGAGAGGAATCATGCAAGCCCGCACTAAACCCCTTCACGTAAAAGAACCGGTAGAAGCTAAAAACAAAACACAAATTGTAAAATTTGAAAAACCCGCCCCAAAAGGTGCGGTTAAGCTGGTAAATTCAGTAGACGAACTAATAGACTTATTACACAACGAAGCAAAAGTAATTTAAAAATAACAACATGGTTTTAGTATATACAGAATCTGAAAACGGAAAATTTAAAAAAACAGCCTACGAAGCCGTTTCCTACGCAAAAGGAATAGCAGATGCAATAAACTCGCAGGTAACGGCAATAGCTATAAACTGTAACGATGTTACCCCATTAGGAAAATACGGAGCATCCAAAGTTCTAAAAGTTACCAACGAACAACTTACTAACTTTAACGCAGCAGCTTATGCAGACGTAGTTGCTCAAGCAGCCCGACAAGAAGACGCAAAAGTAGTTGTAATTTCATCTACTGCAAACGACAAATATATGGCGCCTTTACTGGCAATTAACCTCGATGCCGGATATACAGGTAACGTAACCGAACTTCCGGTAAGTACCGAGCCTTTTCAAGTTAAATCTACCGTATTTTCCAACAAAGCATTTTCCATAACACAAATAAACACACCTGAAAAAATAATAGGTTTATCCAAAAATGCCTTTGGGTTAATCGAAAATGAAACCAATCTAACTACCGAAACATTTTCACCACAATTGGCAACCGAAGATTTTAACACAAAAGTAATTTCGGTTCATAAATCTACCGACAAAGTTACCATAGCAGATGCAGACATTGTTGTTTCGGGAGGTCGTGGCTTAAAAGGTCCCGAAAACTGGGCAATGATAGAAGAACTTGCCGATGTTTTAGGAGCCGCTACAGCCTGCTCAAAACCTGTAAGCGATATGGGCTGGCGACCACACAGCGAACACGTAGGACAAACCGGAAAACCCGTTGCCTCTAACCTTTATATTGCAATAGGTATTTCGGGAGCCATTCAACACCTTGCCGGAGTAAACGCTTCTAAAGTAAAAGTAGTTATAAACAACGACCCCGAAGCACCTTTCTTTAAAGTGGCAGACTACGGAATGGTTGGTGATGCTTTTGAAGTAGTACCTCAACTTATTGAAAAATTAAAAAATTTTAAAACCCAAAACGCGTAAAATTTATTATTTTTCGTTATATGTAAGAAGCTGTTTGACGAAAGAAAACATCTTTGGTTAAACGGCTTTTTTTTGTAAATTGAACTCCCAAAATAATTACTAAAAATATGAGTTTAGTTAGGCTTACAATTAAAG
>JALWRJ010000140.1 GCA_026994125.1 Cyclobacteriaceae bacterium
CAGTATGGACTTTTCGGTAAATAAATCGGGCGAAATCAGGTTTGGTTTGGGAGCCATCAAAGGCTCGGGCGAGGCAGCCGTAGAAGCCATAATAAGCGAACGAGAAGCAAACGGGCCTTTTACCGACATCTTTAATTTTGCCGAACGTGTAAACCTAAGAGCCGTTAACAAAAAAACCTTTGAAAGCCTGGCCATGGCCGGAGCCTTCGACTGCTTTGAAGGAATTAACCGCAGGCAATACTTGTGGCAGGATGGCGACCAACCCAGTGGTATTGAGCTGGCTGTTAAATATGGTAGCAATTTCCAAAACGATAAAAATGCCGCTCAACACTCGCTTTTTGGAGGCGATAGCGGAGTAGAAATCCCAAAACCTAAATTTCCGGTTTGCGAGCCTTACAGCGATATTGAAAAATTAAAAATTGAAAAAGAAGTGGTTGGTTTCTACATTTCGGGCCACCCCTTAGATGAGTACAAAATTGACATTGAACAATTTTGCACCTGTACCGTAGATCAATACCTCAATTACAAAAATCAAAATATTAGAGTAGCAGGAATAGTAACCAAATTTAGCGAACGAATTTCTAAACGAGGCGCCCCCTTTGGGCTGTTTAGCATAGAAGACTACAACGGCACTTTAAACATGGCCATGTTTGGAGAAGATTACATGAAAAACAGACACATGCTGCAAATAGGCGGGTTTGTATACCTATTAGGCCGGGTAGAAGAACGCTACAACAGCCCGGGCGAGTGGGAGTTCAGACCCCGGGTAATCCAGCTGCTATCTAACGTGCGCGAGCAATACACCAAAGGCATAGCACTGCAAGTAGAAGTAAGCAACTTAACCCCCGAATTGGTAGATAAAATTGAAATGCTTGCCCACGAAAACCCGGGAAAATGCAAATTTATAGTAACCTTGTATAGCCAGGAAGAAAGCCTTCAGGTTGAGCTATTGTCTAAAAAATACCTGGTAGCCCCTACCAATTCGTTGCTTAACGGGCTTATGCTTCTTGATGATGTTTCGTACCGCATATTATCGGACAAAATTGAAATGCCCAAGGAAACCCGACCCGATTTTAAAAAGTTTGCCAAAAGTTAATCTATGTTTTAGCTACAAGTTCCCCAATACCTAAAACCTAAAAAGATAATACGGGTTGGGAATTATTTGTAATATATTTGCGTTCAACTGAAACAAAAAATTAAACACATATACATGGAACCCTTAATTATTACAGATGCTAACTTTAAAGAAGTTTTAAACACCGACAAACCCGTATTGGTAGATTTTTGGGCAGAATGGTGTGGCCCTTGCAAAATGATTGGCCCCATTGTAAAAGAACTGGCCAACGATTACGATGGAAAAGCAGTAATTGCCAAAGTAAATGTAGATGAAAACCCCGGCACTTCAGCCGAGTTCGGTATTCGCAGCATTCCTACCCTACTAGTTTTTAAAAATGGCGAAATTGTTGATAAGCAAATTGGTGCCGTTCCCAAAGCTGTTTTGGCGGGTAAATTAGATGCTCAATTGTAATTTTAAGACTCAAGGTAAAAAGACGTTAGACACCAGATCAAATCTGGTGTCTAACGTCTTTTGTTTTTAAACTCTAATTTAACCTTAACTATGAAACCTACACTACTTGTGCTGGCAGCCGGCATGGGCAGCCGCTACGGAGGCTTAAAACAAGCCGATCAGGTGGGCCCTTCGGGCGAAACCATTATCGATTATTCTATTTATGATGCCATACGAGCCGGATTTGGTAAAGTAGTGCTGGTGGTTAGGCAAAACATTTTAGAAGAAATGAAAGCCCTATTTGATAGCCGATGGGGCGGTAAAATTAAGATTGAGTATGCCATACAAGAAGTTAACATACCTATTGAAGGCATTAGCCACCTGCCCGAACGCACTAAACCCTGGGGTACCGGACATGCTGTAATGGTTGCTAAAAAATATATACACGAGCCTTTTGCCGTTATTAATGCAGATGATTTTTATGGCCCCGAAGCCTTTAAATCTATCTGTTCATTTTTGCAAAACAACATTACAGATAAGGAAAATGTAATGATTGGCTACATTCTTAAAAACACCCTGTCCGACCACGGGTTTGTATCCAGAGGTATTTGCGAAACCGATGCCAACCGTTATTTAATTAGCATTACCGAATGCACTAATATTGGTCGCACCGGAGACCATGTAGCCTATAAGGATGAAAACGGGTTTATGAGGCCATTAGATGAAAACGCACATGTATCTATGAATTTTTGGGGGTTCACTCCTGCCTTTTTTACCGAAGCCGAAAAGCTGTTTAACACTTTTGTACAACAAAATGCCGGTAACGAAAAAGCAGAGTTTTACATTCCGAGTGTAGTATCGGCTCTAATGCAACAAAAAGGCTTAAAAATAAAAGTACTAGAAAGCGATGCTTTTTGGATGGGAGTTACTTACATAGAAGACAAGCCTGTGGTAGAAAAAAACATACGCCACCTAACCGAAATGAAACTGTATCCTAAAAAGTTGGTGTAATAAATAAGCCGGCTTGTAAGCCGGCTTATAGTCCACAATAGGCACAAATCACTCTAACCTAATTTATTGCCCGTATTAATTTAAGCTAAATAAAGCGGAAAAATTAACACTTCTTCCCGGACCAGGGATACTATTAAAATTAAGATGGTCTATATAAAAGGTGTCTAATATATTGGCTGCCTCTACATTAAAGGTAAGCGAAGATTTGCCTAAGCTAATGCTGTAATGTGCCTGTGCATTTAGCAGGTTATAGCCCGGAGTTTTAGTTTCGCCAAAGGAGTACCTTACATTATTTTGAGTAGTAACTGATTGTAGTTGCACGCCAATACCCCAATCTTTTTTAGTGTATTTTAAGGTTAGCTTATTTTTTAAAGGAGGTATTAATGGCAAGGCAACCCCATCATTATCAACTCCATAGCTATATTGAAACCGAGTACCCAATGCTAAGTTTGGTGTTAACTGCCACAAAGCATTGCCTTCAAACCCGGATAACATAGCCCATGGTAAGTTTACATAAAATTTCACTCCTGTTGCACCAATAGTCATGGGGCTATATTCTGGTCTGTATTCGCCTAAAATGTACTGTGGCATATAATAGCTAAACACTTGCAGGTGCCATTCTATGGTTTTAAGTCGGCTCCCATAACCTGTTTCTACGGCAAGCGCTTCTTCGGGTTTTAAGTATGGATTACCAATGTAATCATAGTTATCTTGGGCATTAAACAAGTAATAGCCAAAACCTTCGGTAACACTAGCCTGCCTTTGGCTGTACTTAATCGAAAAATTAATTTTTGATTTTTCCGTAACATTAACATTCCAATGCGAAGAGATGAATGGCAACACCAGTACATTACCCGATATGCCCACATAGCCAATGGCTTCCAGTTGTTTAATGCCAAATGGATCGGTTATTTGGTTTACTCCTAACTCAATGCGTGCTGTGTTGGAGACTTCCCATTTATCTCCCCAGCTTAAAGTGTTGGCAATACTAAGTGCCACATCATTTTTTTGCACATCGGGCCAGGTAAGCATATACATGGGTATTTCATTGTTGGGGTACATCGTCATTTCGGCTCTGGATTGGCTTAAGTAGTAGTCTAAGCTGGCATTCCATTGTACATTTGGGCTAAAATCTCTTGTCCAATTTACATAGGCGCCATAGGTATTGCTCCACCCGGGCATATCCATATGCATAATAACTTCTCTTTGCGAATCATCCATTTGATGAAAAATATTGCTTCCATAGAGTTTGGCTTCCACTTCGGAGTGCTCGTAATATTGCACCATAGCAAGCGAATAAATATTACCTTTAGCCGCAGATACATCCATGGGCAATGCCGGATAGCCCACATTTTGCGCCAAATCAAAAATGTATTCGGCTGTAAGCAACGTATTGTCATCCATTAAATAACTACCCGAAATAGCCAAATTATTTTTTTGATACTGCGAAAAATTTACTGTACTACCTCCACCGGATTTGTAGTTGTTTGCTTTCCTAAAGGTAGCGTTGGTTCTAAAGGCAAACTTTTTGTTACCATACCCCAGGCTGTACTGGGTATTTATTTCGTTGTTTACAGATTTAAAGCCCGCACCAAGTTGCCCATGCCAACTACCCACCTGCCTAAATACCGGTGTTTTTGTGTGTAAGGTTATGGTACCAGCAGTTGAATTAGTCATTTTAGTATTTTGGGCATCTTTTGAAATACTTATTGATTTTATATTATTTGTTGAAACATAAGAGCTTACAGGATCCATTTTATCGGTACAGGCACTAAATATTTTCATGTTATTAATGGTTACCGGAGCTCTTTCGCCTGCCATGCCTCTATACACGGGTTCGGCCGCATAGGCACCTCTTTGCACTACATCTACCCCGCCTATTTTACTCAAATAAGCCCCTACCGAAGCGGTTGTATTGGTGTTATCCTCTTTGTTTAAAGTGTTATCTATACTTTCGTTAGAAACTACAATCTCGTTTAGTTGGTAGGTTTTAGTAGAATCAGGAGGTGCTGTTATGGCAGCTTTGGGTTGTGCCCACATATACAGGGGCAACAACCAAAGCAAACAAAAACTAACAACTGTTTTCATGGTATTTTTTTAAAACTCAATGGCAAAATAATGGCCTTCATCTATCATATTATCTCCATCTTTAATGGTAAGGTTTACATGCCAAAGGCCGGACATAGTAAAGTTTACACTTCCTTTATAGTGGCCATTACCCATACTTACGGGGTTTACATTATCGGGGCTACCATGCCCCATGGTGGGCATTTCCGGGGCAATGGTTACTTCTAATCCATCAACTGTTGGAAAACTCATCATAGATTCTTTGGTGTAAATACCTATTTCAAAATCGTTGATGCCTACATCGGGTTTGGTCGGGTTTAGTAGCGCAACAAAGTATTTTTTATCCGGGTTTGAGGCCGACAAGAAAGAGAGTAAAGCCGGGTTGTCCTTTTCTACTACCTTTGGGCTAAATTGCAGGGTTCCACTGCCCCGGTTGTTTTCAAAAGCAATATCCATATTCCATACCCCCATATCAGAAGTTGGCATAATAAAAACAACTGCTCCTTCATAGGCATTCATCTCTTTAGAAAATTTGGGTTGCTCCACCGGGCTTGTGTGTTGCATGGTTGTACCATTCATCATCATGGTCATCATGGGTTTTAGCGTAAAATTCCAATCCGAAGCTCTTTCGCCCGAAATTGAATCGTACACCTCAATATATATTTTATTAAAACCAACAAATGGGTCTTCCATCATGTAAATATCTAATTTATAGGCATCTACATTTGTTTTAGAAGATAATACCAACGCCATATCTTTCAACGGACTTTCAGGCGTTGGTGCTTCTTCTTTTTTGCAGCTGTTTAGTGAGGTTATTACTACTAAGGTGAGTATAAATTTTAATTTATTCATGGGTTTAAATTTTTAAGTAATACTATGGTTTGTAAATTTTATTTTTACAAATGGTGTTTTATTGGCTACCTAATTATCAAAAAAGCACCTGTTTAATCTATGCAACCTGCTAAGCAAATGCACTAAGATTATTGCATTTCATGTATGCTCGTGCAAGGGTGTTTTACCCCTTTGCTATCTTAATGCACATGTGGTTTTCCTAAAAAATTATTATTGATGGCAACAGAATTTCTGCTGCAAATCATTAAGATTACACCCGGCTAAAACAGTAGGCTCTAAAAAAGCAATGCATACATAGGCACCTCATCTCCCAAGTATTAATGGGGATGTTAACTGTATAGCATTTGGTGTAAGTTAGATAGAAGGCTGCAGGTTGCAACCCAATTAGATTTGAGGAGGGGTAAAGGGAGGTTCTAAAACAACTGTATCCCAAAATTTATCTCTGCTATCGAAAGCAGCTGAAACCAGCACCGCTGTTACATGAGGTGCAAATGCAAAATCTTTATTAGGTAAGAATGATTTTAACGAAGGTAAGTAGTTAGCTTCGGTGGGGGAAGTTGTAGGTGCTTGAGGAAAAATGTCAATATCGATAAGCTCCTTAGCCACATAACACTTACCATTACACATTAGCTCCGGTTTATCTTTATTAACACAAAACATTTCCGTTATTTCTTCCACATTGAGTTCGTACCTTATCCATACTACTGTATTGTAAAATTGGGCAAACAGGATAAGCGCTAAAAAAACCGATGAAATTAACTTACGTATCATTTATAATTTATCTACCGCAAAATAAGACTTATTTATCTTATTAAAAAATGATATTAATCATTACTTTACAATAGTAACAGGAAAATCCTGCCCACGCGAAAACGTGTAGGGGTACTGGGTTTTGCCTTTATATTTTTGGGAGTACTCAGGCACCAGTGAATCTATGTAGCCTTTAAGTTCGTAAATAGTTACTGTACCATCTTTGGGCGATCCATCGGCCTTGCCTGCCAGGGCCTCCAACAAGGCATAAGTAAATACACCATGACCCAGTGCTTTAAACTCGCTAGCAAATTGCTGGCTACCCGCAGCCGAAAGCACATGAATACCTGCACTACGCGAAAGCTGCGCCATGGCTTTTTCTTCCATGTTGCCACGTTCGGCCAACAGCTCGGCCGAGCCACCCGATTGGCAAGCATCGATAATAACTAACTGCTTTAAGGCCGAAATTTTTTGGAATTTATTGCGCAACTGCACAGCCGAAATAGCCTCTTTAGCTAGCTTATCTTTACTATACAAGCGGGTGTTATTTGAAGGCACAAAATAAAAGGTTTCGTCAACCAAGCTACCATGTCCCGCATAATAAAAGTAAAAAACATCGCCCGGTTTTATTTTATTAGATAGCAAATCAAGCACCCCTAAAATGTTGGTTTGAGAGGCATCTTCGTTGTATAGCTCGTGCGTTTCTACCTTATCAAACAACACATTGCTTTGTTTTTTAATAAGCTCAACAAAAGCACGGGCATCGCTTTGTGCGTAATTAAGGTTAAGCGATTCGTTTTTGTAGGTATTAATGCCCACAGCCATAATGTATAATACGGTTTGTTGGGTGGGTGTTTGGTATTCCACGGTTACTTCGGCAGGTTTCGATTCAAAATTGGCATTATTAGTGGCTACGGCTTTAAGATGGTTGGTGCCCGGCACCAGGGTTACTTTAAACTGTTGTATGATGGATTTTTCATTGCCCACTTTTTCTAACAACCCCTTAGTTCGGCTTTCTACCAATTTATTATTGTGGTATAACGAAACAGTTTTTAAACCTCCTCCCTTATTGGTTATTTTTAACAACACATTTAGCGGAGCTACTTTTTGTACCTGTCCGTATTCAGGAAACTCCATTTTAATGAAAGGGGGCGGAAATTTAGAAAGCTGCTGCTGTACTCCCGGCTGGCTACCGGCAGCACCAAAAGTATGTTGCAACAGTTCCGGGGCATAATATTTTTGATACAGCTGATCTAAGGAAAAACTTTCGTTTCCTTTTACAAAATACACCTGTTTTTGCGCACCATCAGTACCATTAAAATAACCC
>JALWRJ010000141.1 GCA_026994125.1 Cyclobacteriaceae bacterium
TTTGGATTTAGCATCGGGGTTCATTAAAGCCGAAAAGAACGGAAGAGCATCAACCACAATTATTTTTTCTATTAAGTTTGGGTACTCCGATGCAATAGCCATTGCTAAACCTCCACCCATACTATGACCAATTAAAATGGGCTTTTCAATCGATTGTTCTTTAATATAATTGGCAATTTCGTTTTTCCAGTATTCAAAAGTTACCTTGGCTTGGGGTTCAACTCCGGCAAATCCTGCCATGGTTAAAGTGTAGCATGTGTAATTTGCTTCGAATTTAGATATAGTTTCGTTCCAAACTTCACCCGAACAGGCAAAACCCGGAATAAAAAGTAGAGACTGGTTCCCATTCCCTGTTTTTGTGATTTCAAAAGGATACGTTTTAGTTTGGCCATAGCCATTTACACAAAAAGCAATAACTAATACAACCATTTTTAAAATTTTGTAGTTCTTCATTTTTTCTAAAATTTAAATTGTTATTTAATTAATTTGCCTTTTAGATACGAGACTTTTCAAAATGTTACAGTTGTAAAAAAAATAAATTTACAAGTTGGCGTGTCAATATGGTTGAGAAACAGCTTCAATCCAATCATCTTAATAAGATTAGGGAAAAACTAGTTAATTGCCAGATTGTCTGAAAGCTAACCAGATATTCTGGATTTATTTGATGTGTTGAGTATTTATGAAACTGTAATTTTAATCCTTCAATTAACTAGGGCCTGCTGAAAAAGCCCCAAGAGCCCTCCTATTTGGCGGGCAGGCTTTAGATGCGACTTGGCAAATCGAAGATGTCCGCTAGCCAGCGGACTTCGAGATGAAGCCAGGGAAGCACCGTGTCTGCAGGCTGGGATGAAGTGCTTGGGACTAGTCAAAAATTTTAGAAAATTGATTTTCTAAAATTTTTAGGTGCAAGAGTATTAGGTGATTTGTTATAAAAAGCTTGCACTTTATTCCTTTAATTTAAAGTTAACAGAATGATACTAAAGAAGTAAAACGTTTTCACAAGCCCTAATTAAGGTAACCAATTTATTTGGTTGTTATATTGCCAATAGGAATTTAGCGTTGTATGTTTTAAAACAACACCCGCACCTTTATGGTGCCTTCAATACTTTTAAGGTCATCTAAAAGCGCTTTGGGGTATTCTTTGTTAATATCAGTAATTACATAGCCAATGGTTTCGTTGGTTTTTAGGTATTGGCCTACTATGTTTATTTTGCGCGAAGCCAACACTTGGTTGAGTTGTGCTAACAAACCTGGCGAGTTCTTATGGATATGAATAAGCCTGTGCCCATTTAATACCGGTAGTTGTAATTGAGGAAAATTAACACTACCGGCTGTATTTCCGGTATTTATAAATTTCATTAAATTATTAGGTACAAATGATCCAATATTTATTTGGGCTTCCAGGGTGCTACCACCAATATGAGGAGTTAAAATGGTATTGGGGCTACCAATAAGTTCCGATTCAAAGGGTTCGTTGTTGCTTTTGGGTTCTTTAGGGTACACATCAATGGCAGTACCACGCACTTTGCCACTATCAATGTATTTTTTAAGGGCAGGTATATCTACTACGTGGCCACGACCCAGGTTTATAAAAATAACGCCTTCTTTCATAGTGGCAAACTCTGCTTCGCCAATCATGTTTTTATTTTCGGCACGCCCATCTACATGTATACTTATAATATCAGCCAGTTGGAGCAGTTCTTCTAAGCTATTGCAGGGGGTGGCATTTCCAAGGGCCAGTTTTTCCTCCAGGTCGTAATAGTACACCTGCATGCCCATAGATTCGGCCACTACCGATAGTTGCGAACCAATGTTGCCATAGCCAA
>JALWRJ010000142.1 GCA_026994125.1 Cyclobacteriaceae bacterium
TTAAATCAAACAAAAAGGTGGTTTTTAAACTCCTATGCCTGTATTTACGCACTTTATCGTGCAAGGATGAGAGTACCATCGGGTTGTTTCCCACCAGTAAAATAGTATAGGGTTCAAGCCTTTTCATAGGTACAAGTACTAATAGTTGCGGTATCAGTACTAACCTAAATTTAAGGCAAAAGGTTTCAATGAAAGTGGAAAAATTTGAGTTTTAATTATAAATATCATTTAGGAGGCCTGCTAACCTGATACCTGCTTCTTTTAACCTTCGTTCTAGTTCAGCTTTGTGGTCGTGCACATATTGGTAGGTAAGGTTGTTTGCATTACCGGTGGCATATACCGATTGTCGCAAGGCCTTCGATTCGTTAGCCCAGTCAAGCGGGGTAGAATTTTGGAGTTGTTCAATTTCGCCCATATCATTATGGTCTAAAAACCTGGCCCATTCGGTAAAACTCAGTTTCTCATAGTCAATTATACCTGAATCCCACACACGGTGGAGGTTCGAATTTTGCCAAAAGAATTTAATTTTCACGTCATTGCCGCCCTTATCTAACCCATTACCTACATGCAAAGGCTGGTGTATATCGCCCACCAGGTGAATCAGCACCCGCACGGCAAATCGTTCTTCTTCCAGGGTAAGGGTATCCGATTTTAACTGCCCGGTAAACTGGTTGATAGCCCAAATAATATCGCCTTCGCTTGGCGTACCGGCCTCAGCATAAGTTTTGCCATCGGGAATAGTGCAGTAATGCCAGGGTTTCATGTAATCATAAGCCGGCTCCGATTTTACAAAATCCATCCAATTAGCATTTTGAGCCAGGCTCTGATGTCCCAACACACGATGTAAATTTTTCTTTGCCTTTGAACTGAGATGCTTTTGCGCTATTAAACCTACTACCCGGTGCCCTGTTAAACCCCACGAAACAGCTTGTAAAGCACCCAATAGCGCCACTATTAAAAAAACTTTTTTTACCATTACCTACGTATATTAAACCCTAAATATAACTTAAGGCATGTATTTAACAGTTAAATTAACTTAATTTTAGTCTTTAAATTAAATTTTAAACCTATCACTTATGCAAACTAACCCTGTACTGCAAAAGCCGCCTCTTAGCTTAGGTGGATGGTTGCTAACCGTATTTTTAATCCATTTGCCGGTTATTGGCTTTATTTTAGCCATAATTTGGGCGGTAGATAGCAGTGGCGACCCCGGCCGGCAAAGGTATGCCCAAGCTACCCTTATTTTTACGGTGCTTATGATAGTTTTAGCAGGCCTGTTTTTTGTAACAGTTTTTACGACTTTAGAGCCTTATTTTAAAAATTATAATACAATATAGTGAGTTTTACCCCTTCTAACACCTCCAAAGTAAAACGAGGCGCACAACGTGCACATTACGATAAAGCCACGGTGTATAGCATACTTGATGCCCACTTTATGTGCCATGTGGCCTACGTGCATAACCAGGTAGCCATTACCCTGCCTATGGCTTATGCCCGCAAAGGCAACACATTGTACCTACATGGAGCTACGGCCAACCGTATGCTCAAAGGCATTTGTAACCAGCCCATAGTAAGTGCTACAGTTACCCATTTGGATGGGCTCGTATTAGCTCGATCAGCTTTTCACCATTCGGTTAATTACCGTTCAGCAGTAATATTTGGGAAGCCCAGGGCAGTTATTGCACCCCAAGAAAAAACCGAGGCTTTTGAGGCATTAATAGAACAAATGGCCAAAGGGCGCTGGCAAGAAGTACGTAAACCCAATGCAAACGAACTAAAAATAACCAACGTAGTGGCTATTGATATTACCGAAGCTTCGGC
>JALWRJ010000143.1 GCA_026994125.1 Cyclobacteriaceae bacterium
GGGTGGCTATATTGGTTTTCAACATTTTTGGAATATACATTTAAGCTCTACGTTTGTATATGGCTATGCCGAAATACTAAACAGCATTGGGCAACCCAACAAATACTTGTTTCAAGGTTCGTATGCCAGTGGCAACCTGTATTGGCATGTAGTGGGGCCACTAAATTTTGCTTTGGAAATACTTTATGGTAACCATACCGATGAAATTCAACGTTTTGGACAAAACTACCGCACCCAATTTGTTTTTGAGTATAATTTTTAAACCCTAGCCTGCGGCCGCTGCAAAGTTAGCAATCAGCACATTTTTACTTAACCTTAAAACAGAAGGATTTACCTTAACATAAAAGCCGCTAAATTTCGCGGCTGGTACGTTGAGCTTAATATTTTTCGCAGCCAACCGTCCATTTATTTTATGGGGGCTACCCTGCAGTACGTGCAACTTCATCACATTGCTTCCATGTTCAATTTCTTCTAATTTAAACTGGTTGGGCAAGGCTTTAAAAACATCCCTTGTATGTTGCAAGGCTTTTTCATAATCAGCCTGGAAAGAATCTATATACTGCAATGCCACCGCTGCAAATGGCCAGGCATTAGGCTGGCTACCCCCAAACATACGCCTGGTATGGAATAAATCTTTGCAAAAAGACTTGCTACCCACTAATACCGCACCCGAAGCTGCATTAAAATCTTTGTACAGCGAAATATACACCGTATCGAATAAGGCAGCATACTCCTGTACGGAAACACCGGTATGTGCAGGGGCATTAAACAACCGTGCACCATCCAAATGCATACCAATACCATTGGCTTTGGCATATTCAGAAATTTTCTTCATCTCCCCAAAATCAAAGATCTCGTTATGGGTTCTTCGAACGGGCGATTCAATAGAAATGGCTCCAATACCTGTATGTACTCTTCCTGCCTTAACCCGAGCCAATTGAATTTTTACATCATTAAGCGTAAAAGTGGTTTTACCAGGGTTGAGAGGCACTAAATTTAGGTTTGAAAGCACCTGTGCCGTATCACCCGAATCATTATACAAATGGCTTTCGGCTTGTACTAGTACTCGGGTTTTATCCTTTGCTAATTTGCGCACAGCAATATGGTTAGCCATGGTACCTGTGGGCATATATACTGCCGCTTCTTTACCCAGCACAGCCGCCATTTTTTCTTCTAATTCCTTCACTACCCCATTATTCGAGTACGAATCGGGTTCAATTCCTTTACCTACTGCTATTTCGTTAAGCTTTTGTACATAATCGGCTGGCGAAAAATCGAGCCCATCGCGCGTAAAATTTACATAAGGTGCTTTGGTAGTATCCGAAGCTGAAGCACCTGCAATGGCAGGAAGCTCAAGCAAGGATGCAGCGCTCAGAACAATTGTCTGTTTTATAAAATCTCTTCGTGAGTTTTCTTTTAAAATCTTCATACCTTATTTTATTTACCATGTGGAATTAAATTAGGCAAGGACGCTTCTTGTACCAGGTATTTATGAAACCAATTTTTAACCATTTTATCTACTTCCTCTTCATATTCGTTTAATCCATGGTCTCCTCCCTCAAACATAACCAACCTATACGGCACCTTTTCTTTTTGCATGGCTAAAGCCATTTTTAGTGAGCTTTCGGGTACTACCCGCCAATCGGCTGTGCCATGAAGCAATAAAATAGGCGTTGTTTTACACAGTTTGTCAGCATGATACACAGCAGAACGCTCTCGAATAACACGTTCTTTATCAGTAGCATAACCTGGAATAAGTTCGCTAAACACATATTCGCCCATTTCACCACCTCGAGAGTCGTCCATCAATTGCAAATCC
>JALWRJ010000144.1 GCA_026994125.1 Cyclobacteriaceae bacterium
CGCCTACATTAAGGATGCTACCAAAAAAGCTACTACAACCCCTTTAACCTATAACCAAGCTCAGTTTAAGCAGTATTTAACCCAAATTCTACAGCTAGAATCCGTAGCCTGTAAAGATTGGCTTACCAACAAAGTAGATAGGTCAGTTACCGGCAAAGTAGCCAAACAGCAAACCTGTGGCCCACTACAATTACCCCTAAATAATGTGGGAGTTATGGCCATCGATTACCACAGCAACCAAGGCATAGCCACCAGTATTGGGCATGCTCCGGTGGCCGGGCTATTGAACCCACAGGCGGGTGGAGTTAACAGCATAGCCGAAGCCTTAACCAACATTGTGTGGGCACCGCTACACGATGGCCTGGCAGGGGTATCGCTAAGTGCCAACTGGATGTGGCCTTGTAAAAATCCGGGCGAAGATGCCAGACTATATGAGGCCGTGCAAGCCGTTAGCGATTTTGCCTGTGCGCTTGGCATAAACATACCCACCGGCAAGGATTCCCTTTCAATGACCCAAAAGTACCCCGATGGAAAAACGGTAAAATCGCCCGGTACTGTAATTATTTCGGCCATTGCCGAAGTAACCGATATTACGAAAGTAGTTGAACCCGTGCTGCAACCTTTAAACGGAAGTAAAATTGTTTACATAAATATGAGTAAGGATAATTTTGCCTTAGGTGGAAGTGCTTTTGCGCAAGTGTTAGGTATGGCGGGTGCTAAAGCTCCTTCTGTAACTAATGCTTCCTACTTTAAAAAAGTGTTTAACACACTTCAGGAAGCCATTAAAGCAAACGAAATCTTAGCCGGTCACGATGTATCGGATGGAGGTATAATTACTACTTTGCTCGAAATGTGTTTTGCAGCCCCCTCCACCGGTATGGCTATTACCACTGCACAAATGAAGGGCAAAGATGTCCCCACCAACCTGTTTAATCAAAACCCCGGGGTGGTAGTGCAAATTAACGATAACCGTTTTACAGATAGGTTGACTGCGCAAGGCTTAGATTTTATTGAACTTGGAAAGGTAACAAGCACTGAAGATATTGTTATTAATAAAAATATTACTCTCTCGGTACCGGAATTAAGAGACGTTTGGTTTACCTCATCCTATTTACTCGACCAACATCAATCGGGTAAAAAATGGGCTAAAGAACGATTCGATAATTATAAAAAACAGCCGTTAACTTATTCATTTAAAAAAGATTTTAAGGGCACCCTAAGCCAATTTAATTTGGCAAAAACACATCCGGCAACCGGTATAAAAGCAGCTATTATTCGCGAAAAAGGGGTAAATGGCGATAGAGAAATGGCCTTTGCCTTATACCTGGCAGGTTTCGATGTAAAAGATGTACACATGACCGATCTGATAAGTGGCCGAGAAACCCTGGAAGATATTCAAATGATTGCCTTTGTAGGGGGGTTCTCCAACTCCGATGTGCTGGGCTCGGCCAAAGGATGGGCAGGTGCTTTTATTTACAACCCAAAGGCCAAGCAAGTACTCGATAATTTTTACGCGCGCCCCGACACCCTAAGCCTGGGCGTATGCAATGGATGCCAACTTATGATGGAACTGGGTCTAATTTATGATACAGACAAGCCACACCCTACTATGCAACATAATGCTTCTGGTAAGTTCGAATCGGGGTTTGTAACCATGGAGATTCCCGAAAACAATTCGGTGATGCTGGGTTCGTTAAGTGGCTCAAGATTAGGTGTTTGGGTAGCCCATGGCGAAGGCAGATTTAGCCTTTCGCAAGCACAGGCTAACCAGGTAGTGGGCGCCTACAGCCAATCGGGCTACCCCGGCAACCCCAACC
>JALWRJ010000145.1 GCA_026994125.1 Cyclobacteriaceae bacterium
ATTTGATTTTAAATTTAAAAATACGGGTACCAAACCTATTAAAATTGTAAACGTAAAGGCCTCGTGTGGCTGCACCACTCCGGCCTGGACTAAAGAAGAAGTGGCGCCCGGGCAGGAAGGCTTTATAAAAGCCAGCTACAACCCACTTAACAGGCCGGGGCCTTTTCATAAAACCCTAACAGTAACCACTTCGGATAGCCAAAACAATACCATTATTCTACGCATTAATGGCCAGGTGCAACCCAAACCGCGCACCATTGAGGACGACCTGCCCACGCTAATTGGCGGTATTCGGATTAAGTACCGGGCGTTTAATGTAGGTAAAGTGTATAACAACAGCACAACCACCAAAACATTTGAAGTGTACAACACCCTGGATAGCCCCATTACTTTTGCGAAAAAGATTAAAGCTGCCCCCTACATTAGCGTAACGTTTGCCCCCCAAACACTGGCACCTAAAACGCGAGGCACCATTAAGGTTAGCTACGATGGCCAAGCACGAAACGACCTGGGCTTTATGTCGGATCAACTTATTTTTTATACCAACGAACAAGGAAGCGATTCTGCCAAAGTGGTTTCGGTATATGCCGATATTCGGGAGTATTTTGCCCCCTTAACTGCCGAAGAACTGGCCAAAGCACCCAAACTTACTATTGAAAACACCTTGCATAATTTTAACACTATACCTGAAGGTGAGGTAGTAACAGCACAATTTAAGCTGACTAATACCGGGCAAACACCCCTAAATATTCGTAAAACAAAAGCAAGTTGCGGATGCACCGTGCCTAGGCTTACACAAACCGATTTACAACCCGGAGCATCGGTAATATTAACCGTTAGTTTTAACTCAACAGGCCGTAAGGGCAACCAACTAAAAACGGTAACTATTTACAGCAACGACCCACAGGCGCCTATACAAAAGGTAACTATTAAAGGAAAAGTAGTACCTAAGGCCAACTAGCCCTGATTTGCTTATAAAGGATGATTTAGCAACTGGCTGGTGCTTTAGCAGAGGAGTGCGTACAAAATTTATCAGTTTGTATTTAAACCGCATTAAGTTTAACTTTTTAATGCTTTTTAGTATTTGGCAACATTTATTCGTATTAAATAACACATAAATCGGTATAAAATTTTTATAAATACCACGAACTCCATACTTTTCCGTATTAAATTATTGTTGAACCAAATTTTATAATTATGAAAAAGATTTACTTGTTAGTATCAAGTATGTTTTTGTTCGGGGCAATTGCCGGATATGCACAAGATGTGAAAATATCAGGTACGGTTACCGAAGCAAGCACAGGGCAACCTATAGCAGGAGCTAATGTGGTTGTGCAAGGCACAACGAATGGTGTCATTACTGACATGGATGGAAATTTTTCATTCATTGTTTCTTCTGGAGCAAAAAAAGTAATTGTTTCCTTTATTGGTTATGTTACACAAGAGATTCAACTTGAATCGGGAAAATCGGTGTACAATGTAGCTTTAGAAGATGACATTCAGAGCTTAAATGAAGTAGTGATTTCCGGGCTCGCTTCTACTGTTAAGCGTTCTAATTTGGCAAATTCAGTAGAATCGGTAAAGGCAGGTGAACTGGCAGGAATTACCCAACAAACTACCATGGATGGTGCCCTTTATGGTAAACTTAAAGGTGTAAATGTTTCCGCCAACTCTGGTGCACCCGGGGGAGGTATTTCTATTAAAATGCGAGGTATTACATCTATTAATGGTAGTAACGAACCTCTCTATATTGTAGATGGTGTGTATATTGATAACTCTGCAATATCAGCTGGCTTAAATGTAGTATCAGCTGCATC
>JALWRJ010000146.1 GCA_026994125.1 Cyclobacteriaceae bacterium
TAACCTTTCGGGGGGTATTAGAGCCTGGAAAGCCGAGGGGAAACCGGTAAAGTAAAGAAGACGCAAGATTTTTAGACATTAGACGCTAGACAATAGACAATAGACAATAGACAATAGACATAAGACAATAGACATAAGACATAAGACATAAGACGCTAGACAATAGACAATAGACAATAGACATAAGACGCTAGATGCTAGATGCTAGATTTTAGGCAATTGGTATTGGATAATATGAGATAGATGTTGGGTTGAAGGGTATGTGATAGGCATTTAATATCTACCAATTCGAATTTTTTTGTTAAAAATATATGACAGGTATTTTTAAACGTATTGAGGTTAGTTTGCAAAGTTGGAATTTGCCTAGAGCGATTCGGCTGGGGCTTGGGTTATTTTTTATAGTGCCTGCCGTGCAAGAAGCAGATTATTTTGCTATGGCTATTGGAGGTGTATTACTCTACCAGGCTATAGCCAACACCGGTTGTGGGTTTACTAAAAACAGTGCAAGTTGTGGGGTAGATTTACCAAAAACAAATAAAAAGGTTAAGTTTTAGTTATGTTATCGTCATCCCTGCATAGGCAGAAATCCGTTATAATAAGAAAGAGGTTGCTGCCTACTTAGGAATGACGTTGAAAATTGGGAATATATAACAATCAAAATGAGCATACTTCAACTAATTAAAGATTCCTATACGGGCTACTGGAACTACCTGATACAAGAGGTAACTCACCCGGGTTGGGGTAACTATTTTTACTATTTAATTGTTCTCTCTTTGGCAGTTTGGGGCTTAGAGTTGGCCATTCCCTGGCGTAAAAAACAGGCGGCTTTTCGTAAAGATTTTTGGCTCGATGCCTTTTATATGTTTTTTAATTTCTTTTTGTTTTCGTTAGTAGGCTATAATGCCCTTTCAAATGTAGGGGTAGAGGTATTTAATAAATTTTTAGGGCTGTTTGGGCTAAGTAATCAGGCGTATATCCATTTAACACACTTACCTGTTTGGGCAAGGTTTTTACTTCTTTTTATTATTTCAGATTTTATTCAGTGGAGTGTGCATGTATTGTTGCACCGGGTACACTGGATGTGGCAGTTTCATAAGGTACACCACTCGGTAACCGAAATGGGTTTTGCTGCCCATTTGCGCTACCACTGGATGGAGAATCTGTTTTACAAATCGGCCTTGTATATACCTTTAACTATGATAGGTTTTGGCTTAAACGATTTATTTGTGCTACACGCTTTTAATATCTTAATAGGGCATTTAAACCATGCCAATGTAAACATAACCTATGGGCCATTTAAGTATATTTTTAACAACCCGGCTATGCATATTTGGCATCATGTAAAAAAAGTGCCCCATAGCCACCCAAATGGCGTTAATTTTGGCATAACACTTAGTTTATGGGATTATATTTTTGGTACAGCTTACATTCCTCATTCAGGCAGAGATATTGAATTGGGTTTTGATGAAGTGGAAAAATATCCCGAAGGATTTGGAGGGCAATGCTTGGAGCCGTTTAAAAAGAAGAAATAACCTTTTAAGAGGTTTACTCAGGCAAATTCTTTAACATAAAATCTCTTACATTGCCACCCATGATAGCCGCAATTTCTTCATCGGTGTAGCCTAGTTTTAAAAGTTCATCTACAATTAACGGAAATCCCGTTACATCAAAATGAGCGGGAATGGCTCCATCAAAGTCGGTGCCCAAGGCAATGTGCTCTACTCCTACCAAATCGGTGGCATATTTAATGGCTTTGGCAGTAGCGGCAGCATCGGTGCCACACACGGCTTGTTTAAATACGGCAATACCAATGATGCCCCCGGTAGCGGCAATACCTTTGATGTGTGCGTCCGATAAATTTCTAATATTATCGCAAGTGCCTTTAACGCCAACGTGCGAAACCAATAGTGGGCGCTTTGCTATTTTGATTACATCGGTAGTTAGCTGAGCCGAAGCATGAGCCAAATCTACAATCATATGTAAGTCTTCCATTTTTTTAATTACTTCAGATCCAAAAGGGGTAAGGCCTCCTTTCTTAATTCCGTGGGCAGACCCTCCCAATTTATTATCAAAAAAGTGGGTGGGTGCCATCATTCTTATACCGGCATCGTACATAACTTGTACATTATTTATATTGCCTTCAAGCACTTGCATACCTTCTACCCCTAAAAAACCGCCCATTTGATGTGGGTTAGTTTTGCGGTCGTTTATAAGTGCTTTTAATTCAGTTTGGCTGGTAATAACCCTTAATTTGCCTTGCGAGGCTTTGGCATACGCATAAAGCTCGTTGCATTGTTGAAGAGCTCTTTCTTTTAAGCTAAACCAAGTGGCAGGTGGGCGGCCGGTGCCTATCATTAAAGAGGTAATATTATCAGTTTTATCATCGTTACGATCAAAATTTATGTTTTTGGGCGTTTTGCTAACAATGGTAAATGCCTGCAAAGCCATATTTGCTTCAAGCATACGGGGGATGTCTTCGTGCCCATAGGTGTGTTTTTTAGTTATATTTCTATTCCAAAGCAATACATCGCTGTGCAAATCGGCAACAAATGGCAGGCTTTTGTATAGCCTGGTGGCTTTTGTTGATGGGTGATAGGGTGGGGCTAGCGCAACTCTATTAAACTTACCATCA
The DNA here is from genome assembly GCA_026994125.1 of Cyclobacteriaceae bacterium. GTDB lineage: Bacteria > Bacteroidota > Bacteroidia > Cytophagales > Cyclobacteriaceae > JAKISE01. The sequence continues at coordinate 2,633 of JALWRJ010000146.1, forward strand.
ACTACCCGAGCCACTATTTGTGTAGCTAAAAAATATATGGGTATTAAAATAGCCAAGGTAATAAAAATAGTTTTTACAAATTTGGGCATTATTTAAAGTCTTTAAGAATTGTGATTTTATTTCGTCCTAGTTTAATTACTCGCAGGCCTTCCAATTTTTTGAGTAACCTACTAATGGCTTCGCGTGATGAGTTTAATTCGGAGGCAATTTGCTGATGTGTAGTTTTAAATTCGGAGGTATTGAGCACTGCTTTTTTGTCGTTCAGGTATTTAATGAGTCGGGTATCCAGGCTTTCGAAGGCTGTTTGGTCTAAGGTGCTAAGCATTTCTTCGAACCGGGCCGAATAGGTTTGGAGTATAAAGTTTCGCCAGGTTCTAAAGTTCCGCATCCAATCGTCCATGTAATGAAAGGGGATAAGTATAAGGTGCGAATCTTTTTCGGCAATAGCCTTAATTTTACTTTTTTCCTGGTGCATACAGCAGGTTACTGTCATTACACAGGTATCACCCCCATCCAGGTAGTAAAGCAGTATTTCATGCCCGTCTTCATCTTGCCTGATAACTTTAAGCAGGCCATCGGTTATAAGGGGGGTGCTTTTAATAAATTCGCCTACCCGTATAATGGGTTCGCCTTCTTTAATTACTACTTCTTTACCCACATTTAAAATGGCCTCTACCAATTCGGGTTCTTTAAAAAAAGGAAAATGTTTTTCGAGGAGTTCACGCATTTTACTAAATTAAGTGGTGATCGACATAAAATGAAAGAGTAAACAAAATATTTAGTCAAGGTACGCTTTACAAAAGTACATTACTAATGTATGGAATTATTGATTGGTCAAAAAATGGATACTGCTTACTCTTATTACAAGTAGTAGATGGGCAATTAAAAAAGCAGCCCAACCGGGCTGCTTTTTACTACTTGGTTGATTAACAGTTTTAAAATTGATACCCTTTAAGCATGGCATTCCAATACAAGAAAGGAAGCATGTAGCGTTTCATTAACCACATGGGGTAACTAGCTTTGCCTGTATCAAAAAACTTGGTAAGCAAAGGGTCGGAGCTACGCACGGCACCATACTTAAATTCGGCTAACAGCATACGGTTATGCGACATAACCAAGGGGCAAGACGAATAGCCATCATACCCTTTGTAATCGGCTTCTTTGCCATCCATTATGCTAAGCAGGTTTTTAACTATGGTGGGTGCTTGCTTGCGAATGGCTGCCCCGGTACGTGCGGTAGGCAGGTCGGTTACATCGCCAACGCCAAATACATTGGGGTAAAACCTGCTTTGCAAGGTGTTTTCATCTACGGCCATCCAGCCTTTGTTGGGGCCATCGGGGTTGGCCAGCTTAGTTTGCTGAAACCAGCTTGGAGCCGACTGCGGAGGCGCCAGGTGCATCATGTCAAACTTAATAATGTAGCGGTCGCCTTCCTGGGTTTCGTTTATCTTATTATTGTCGTCATTTACTACATGCGGGTTAGCTCCCTCAGGCAGGTTAATGCGCTCGTAATGAGCTTCTTTCTTATCACCATCAATCTTAACCAGTTTGTAACCATAGCGTTGGGCAATATCGTACACATCGTTGGCATATCTTTTAAGTTCGGTTTTAAAGGGCTCCGTGCCAAAAATTACCGTGCCGGGTGTAGCAAACACTAAATTGGTATCTTTAGTACGGTTATGCATTTGCAGGTAGTCGGCTGTAAGGTACATTATTTTTTGTGGGGCTCCAGGACATTTGATAGGTGTGGTAGGTTGGGTAAAAAGTCCGGTGCCGCTTTTAAAGTTTTGCAACACTTCCCAGGTGTAGTCGGGGTCAACGTAATTAGAACAAACGCCATTTTTACCAAAAGTTTCTTTTAGTCCTTCAATGCCATCTAGGTTAATTTGAATGCCTGGCGCAGCAATCAGGTATTCATAAGTAATTGTATCGCCATTTTTTAGCACTACTTCGTTGTTGTCCGGGTTAATGGTTTCAACATATTCTTTTATCCATTTGGCGCGCTTAGGTATCTGCCTGGCTTCAGGCCTGATGGTTTGCGATTTCTTCATCAATCCTCCGCCTACCAGTGTCCATGCGGGTTGGTATGGGTGGGTTTCTGATGGTTCAATAATAGCAACGTCTAAATTTTTGCGTGCTCTTAAAAGTTGGGCAGTTACCATAATTCCTCCGGTACCGCCTCCAATTACAACTACTTGATGTTTTATATTGCTCATTTTTTTATAAGATTGAATGATGGTTTAAAAATCGGATAAATATAAGTTTATTCGTGTGATTTTCATCACTAAACGGTATGTTTGTTCAACCTTTTTTTGCATCAAACAAGAATTAAGTTATGGCAACTACATTATTAAGTACCGAAGATTTTAAGAAAAGAGTATTCGATTATACTACCAAAACCGAATGGGAATTTGCAGGTGATAAACCAGCTATTATCGACTTTTATGCCGATTGGTGTGGCCCTTGTAAAATGGTGGCTCCTATTTTGGAAGAACTTTCAACAGAGTTTGAAGGTAAAATCGATATTTTTAAAGTAGATACCGAGGCTGAGCAGGAACTTTCGGCCGTATTTGGTATTCGAAGCATTCCCAGCATGTTGTTTATTCCATTAAACGATACGCCTAAAATGCAAGCAGGGGCGCTTCCTAAAAATGCCCTTAAAGAGATTATTGAAAAGGAATTATTAGCTGCAACAGCAGAGTAATTTAACCCCAATATAAAGGGAATTAAGTTTAGTTTAGTGTAAAAAAAGGCTGCTTTTGCAGCCTTTTTTTATTGATTAACAGCCTCTTTTAGTTGTTGCAGTGCTTGCAATAGCAAGGGCCTGGGCGAGGCTATGTTCATGCGCACAAATCCTTTGCCTTCTTTGCCATATTCTAAGCCCAGGTTTACACCCAGGCGGGCTTTGGTAAAAAGCAACTCTTTTAGCGCTTTATTATTTTTGGCCAATGCCGATACATCGAGCCATACCTGGTAGGTGCCTTCGGGATGTATCATTTTTACCTGAGGCAGTTCATTGGTTAAAAATTTGTTTATTGCCTGCACCGATGCGGCAAGGTAGTTTATTTTTTTATCCAGCCATTTGTACCCATGTGTATAAGCTGTTTTAAGAGCAATATTGCCAAACGCATTACTTTTACCCAAATGAAAACGCATTATACGCGCTTGCATCGCCTTTTTAAGTTCGGTGTTGGGTGTATAAATAAATGAATCGACCAAGCCGGGGATGCCAAAGGTTTTACCGGCCGAACCAAACATGAGAATTTGATCCGATTGCCCTTTATAAACCTCCGTCATACCTGTAAACTGATGCCCGGGATAAATAATATCGGCATGAATTTCATCGGTAAGCATTAGCACCTGGTGCTTTTGGCAAATAGTAGCTATTTGTTCAAGTTCATCTTTTTTCCACACCCGTCCTACCGGGTTGTGAGGGTTACATAAAATCATGGCAGTTGTGGTGCTAACTGCTGCTTTTTTTTCTAAATCGTTAAAATCGATGTGGTATGTATCGTTTTTAAGTTGTAGGGAGTTATTTATTACTTTGCGATTTACCCCTTCAATAATTCCTTTAAAAGCTTGATAAACAGGTGGTTGAATAATAATTCCTTCGCCCGGTTGGGTAAGCTCGTCAATGGCCGCAGCCAGTCCGGTGTTTACACTAGTGGTAAAAAGCAGATGCTCCATGGTAAGGGTAACCTTGTGCCGCTTTTTAAACCAATTCACAAGAGGTTGCTTTATTGCCGGGGTTTTAAGCTCGTAGGGATAGACCCCTCTTTTAGCCATTTTTTTTAGGGCTTTTTGCAATTCGGGCATGACCATAAAATCCGAATCGGCTACCCAAAATGGGTTGATGTGGGTATGCCCGAATAAATTTTGTAAGTAGCCGGGGTTGTAGCGCACAAAACCGGTGCGGTTTAAGTCTTTTTTGTATTTGTCAAATCGGGCTGCCATAGCAATAGGTTTACATTGTTTTACGAATGTACTCATTTATCGAGGATAGCTCCTGCAAAATAGATTTTTTTTGCTATGTGACTCGATTCACAAGCAGCTAAAATTAGACTCTTTTTTTTTGCCACATCAAACATGAAAATATTAGGCAAAACTATGAATTTAAAAGAACTTATTAACAACCCCGACAATACCATTGTTGATGTAAGGGGTGCCTTTGAATTTCAATATGGAAATGCAGAAGGAACGGTTAACATACCCTTGGATGAGATTCCGGGTAGATTGGACGAGCTAAAGCAAATGGGTGGTACTATTTTATTGTGCTGCGCATCGGGCAATCGTAGTGGGTATGCCGAGGCTTACCTGCGTAACCAGGGAATTGAAAACGTAATGAACATTGGTAGTTGGATGGATGTACAATATTTACAGTCTAGCGTAGCGTAGCCATACGTCATTTTTTTCGTTACAAAAAACCGGAGTTTTCCGGTTTTTTTGTGCCCAAATTTTTGTGTGCGTTTTAAAAAATGCGTTGTAACTTGCTGTATGTTTAGCCGTGTAGTTACTTCAAACCAATTGCTGCCTGAGCTTGCCTTTAGTTTTAGTAAAAGCTCAGGGCCGGGCGGGCAACACGTTAATAAAGTAAATACCCGGGTAGAGCTTCGGTTCGATATTGCAGGTTCGGTACTGCTTACCGAAGCACAGAAAACACAGTTAATGCAGTTTTTGGGTCGCAGGCTTACCCGGCAAAATGAATTGGTGCTTAGTGCGGGGAAATTGCGCTCGCAAAAAGCCAATAAAGAAGCTGTTTTGGCAAAATTAGATACCTTGCTGTTGCAGGCCTTTCGAAAAAAAACAAAACGCATTGCCACTAAACCTACCAAAG
>JALWRJ010000147.1 GCA_026994125.1 Cyclobacteriaceae bacterium
AACATTATCATAAAATCGGCCAGACGTGCCGAATACATCGACCGCATGCTTTTTCAATGCCCTTCTTGCCAAAAGTTTGACGGCTTTACATCGCACAAAAACAATTTTTGGTGTACCTCCTGTGGCTACAACGTATATATTACCCCCACAGGAAATTTTGAGCATCAAGGCAACCCGGTGGCCTATGCCAACCCACGCGATTGGTTTAATTGGCAGGCACGCAATTTTGTAAACTACCTTAGCAGTTGTTTAAAAAACAAACACACCCAACCTTTGTTTAAGGCCAGGCAAATGCGCATTTATGAAAGCAATGCAAACTACCAGATGATGGAGCTTGGTTTGGCCACCATTTATTTTTTTGCTAACCACATTGAAATTGCAGGAAGCCATTTTAAACGTAGCCTTCCTCATGCTGATATATCATCCTTGAGCCCTCAATTTAAAGAGCGCATCGAGTTATTTTTTAAAAATAAAGCGTACCGGTTTAGTGCTACCCAACACCAGGAACCGGGGGTTAAATGGGAGCTAGCCATAAACACGGTGTGGTTTCATAATGGGCAACCCTTTAAATTATCACCTTATTTTAAATACTTGTTTGAGTAAGTTACTGAGATCTCACACCGAATTTGGGGAAAACCGGGCAAGTATTTTACTGCTTTTTTTGTGAGGATACGAACCAAGGATGGGAAATATTTTTATGATTACCCAAACTTGCCGTAGTTTTAGCCTTTTTTGTAGCAGTTTATTACAAAAGGTGTTAAGGTTTAAAAAAGCCAAAAATACTGATGCTGACTGTATTTATGGCTAAACGCATGTGCCTCTGCCTTATCAGCGGGCGAGCTAATAGCCACCAACACCTGGCCGGCCACCTCTTCGGCTACTGCCGTTTGGGGTTGAAGTTTTACTCCATAAATATCTTTTCCAATTTTTTGAGGATTATTACACACCCAGGCAAATAAAATGTGGTGGTTGAGCAGCCACTGAGCCACCGCCTTCCCTTTTTTACCGGCTCCCCACAGCAATAAGGGGGTGTGCGACTGGTAATCGGTGGTTAAAAACCAGCTAAGCTTAACCTCCAAAAAACGATTATCACTGTAATGTGGGTGTGTACGCGAGCTTCGCCCGGGATAATCGCGCCAATGGTGCAACACCTGCATTACAGCAGCAATTTGCAACCCGGCTTGTCGCATCCTAAAGGCCAGGTCGTAGTCTTCGGGGTACACTTCATATTGAAACCCTCCACAGGCCTGCATATCCTGGCGATGCATCATCCAACAAGGCGATGGAATTACACACTCCTTATATATCTCCTTAAAGTTTTCTTCCCTTGTAGTTAGGGTATTAAGCCAATGAGCATAGTTTGCATAGCCCTTTCCTAACCCATCGGCATTAAAATAGGTTACCAGGCCTACCGCTACATGGTGCGGCCCTCTTTGCTTTAACACTTGGGTCATTAGTTTCAACTTTTCCGGAGCCATCACATCATCTGCGTCCATGCGGGTAATAAAGCCACCTTTCGCCTGCGCATAAGCTGCCCGCAAAGCAGCAATTATGCCGTTTCCCGGGTTGGGTAGTACATAAATGCGTTCGTCTTTTTGAGCATAGTTGCTTAGCACTTCCAAACTTAAATCTGTGGAGTGGTCATCTACGGCAAGCAACTCCCATTGCCTATGGTTTTGCGCAATTATCGAATCCAGGCATTCGGGTAAAAAAGGCGCTGCATTTTTTACAGGCATCAGTATGCTAACGAGCCTCTCTTCCATGATTAAAATTTTCGCCTGTTGGCCTTTTTTAATGAATGTTTTTTTTTT
>JALWRJ010000148.1 GCA_026994125.1 Cyclobacteriaceae bacterium
AAACCGAGGCTTTTGAGGCATTAATAGAACAAATGGCCAAAGGGCGCTGGCAAGAAGTACGTAAACCCAATGCAAACGAACTAAAAATAACCAACGTAGTGGCTATTGATATTACCGAAGCTTCGGCTAAAATAAGGCAAGGACCACCGGTAGATGACGAAAGCGACTATGACCTACCCTTGTGGGCGGGAACTCTTCCGCTAAAACACCTATATGAAACGGCACAGCCAGACCCTAAATTAGCACCGGAAATTGAAACACCCCCATCAGTTAAAGCACTTGAGGCAGATGACAAATGAAGAATTTAGAAAGCATGCGCACCACCTGGTAGATTGGATGGCCGACTACCTAAACAATGTATCGGAGTATCCGGTAAAGGCACAGGTAGCACCGGGCGAGGTAAAAAGCCATTTACCCCAAACCCCACCCACCCGTCAGGAGCCGTTCGAGGCTATTTTTGATGATTTTGAACGCATTATTATGCCGGGTATTACGCACTGGCAGCACCCTTCGTTTCATGCCTATTTCCCGGCCAATAGCAGCCCTCCCTCCGTTTTAGCCGAAATGCTTACTGCTACCCTGGGTGTGCAAGCTATGATATGGAATACCTCTCCGGCTGCTGCCGAACTGGAAGAGCAACTTATGGAGTGGTTTAAAAAAATGATGGATTTACCCTCCCATTGGGCCGGAAGCATTCAAAATGGAGCTTCAGATGCCACCCTGAATGCTATACTAACCGCCCGCGAAAAAAAACATAACTTTACCACCAACCAAACCGGGCTTACACAAGCTAATTTACGAGTATATTGTTCCGAACAAGCACACTCCTCTATTGATAAAGCTATGGCCATAGCCGGCCTTGGCAAAAACAACCTGATTAAAATTCCGGTAGATGAAGCCTTTGCCCTACAAGCCGAAGTGCTGGAAGAAACCATCGCTCAGGATGTAGCCCAAGGTTGGCAACCCCTCATGGTAGTAGCTGCCATAGGCACTACCGGCACCACGGCCATCGATCCACTTAAAAAAATAGCTCAACTAGCTAAAAAATATAATCTTTGGCTGCATGTAGATGCTGCCCTGGCCGGCACAGCCCTGCTGTTACCCGAAATGCGCTGGATAGCCGATGGCCTGCATGCGGCCGATTCGTTTGTGTTTAACCCGCATAAGTGGATGTTTACTAACTTTGATGCTTCGGTTTACTTTGTGAAAGATAAAAACGCCCTCCTGAACACCTTTGCCGAACATCCCGAATACTTAAAAACCAAAGAAGACAACCAGGTAACTAATTTTAGAGATTGGGGCATTCCGCTAGGCAGGCGTTTTAGGGCACTTAAACTTTGGTTTGTAATTCGAAGTTTTGGCGTTAAGGGGTTGCAACAAAAAATACGGGAACACCTTAAACTAACCAAACAGTTTGAAAATTGGCTAACAGCCCAACCCCACTTTAAGCTTATGGCTCCTACGGTGCTTAATACTGTTTGTTTTAGGTACAGAAACGATACCCTACCACAGCCCGAAGTAAATAAGCTTAACGAAGAGTTACTTGAAAGGTTAAATGCAACCGGTAAAGTTTATTTAACCCATACAAAATTAAATAATTGGTTTACTTTGCGGGTGGTAATTGGCCAAACTAATGTAAATCAAACACATATAGATATACTTATACACCAACTTACTAAAGCCAGCGAACAACTAACCATTGCTCAACAATGAAAAAATTAGCTCTTGTTATGCTTATTACGGTAGGGTGGGCAACCTTAATAGCCCAGGCACAGGCCCCAACAGGCAGACTTGCTACCGATAGCATTATGGCTATTAACAACCAGGCTTTTTCGCTTATTTTTACCAACCTGGATTCGGCCGAACAATTGGCCAACCTGGGCTATAACCAGGCATTGTTGCAAAAAGACACCCTGACTACCGCACGGGCTTTATCAGTATTGGGTAGTGTAAACTGGGCAAAAGCTAACTATAACTTATCCTTAAAACTATATTTTGATGCCCTAAGTTTATACGAAGCTAAAAACGACACCCTGGGAGTAATTAGGTGCTACAATAATATTGCAGAGGTATATAAAAAACTTAAATATTACGATAATGCGTTACGATATTTAAGCAAAGCACGAAAAAAAATAGAACTCTATACTCCAGGTAAGGAGTCGTTCTTAAATATATTAAATACCGCACAAACATTTATTGCCTTACACCAATACGATTCGGCACACTTCTACCTAACCAAAGCACAGCATTTTCCAAAAGAAAGCACCACTATTAAATGGGTCTCTTTTATGAATTATTTGCTGGCTAAGTTGGCCTACCAAGAAGGCGACTATGAAAAAGCCGGTATTTATATAGAGCAAAGCATCTTTTTTGCTGAAAGTATTGCCAACTCATTAAGGCTATGCGAAGGTTATATTTTACAAGGCGAAGTATTGGTAAAACAAGGGAAACGCTTAAAGGCATTGAACTACTTTTTAAAGGCCGACAGCATTGCCCAAAAACAAAACTACCAACACCAAAAACTCAACCTCTATAAAAATTTTTATGAATTAGCCATATTGGTTGACCACGATACCAATGCGATTGAATACCTGTTAGAATACAGCAACCTGAAAGATGAAATCTATCAAGTATCCATATCCAGGCAGGCAGCAGAATTTGAAACCGTGTACGAGCTTGAAAAAATAGAGCAGGAAAACAATATGCTGCAATTGCAACAAGCCACCAATAATAAAGTAATTAAATACCAAATAGGATTTATAATTCTGGCACTTATTGCCTTAGTGGTAGCCACCTATTTTATTGTTGCCATGAACAAACAACGCAAGTCGCTTACCGAGGCACTAGCCCAACTCGAAGAAAAATCTAAGGAAGTAGAGCAACAAAAGAAAGAGCTTGAAAAGCAATCGACCAAAACCGAGGCCCTTAACAGGGAACTTACCCTGCTTAACAAAAACCTGGAATCGAGGGCATTAGAAATAGCCCGTGATATTGAGATTAAAACCCAAAAAATGAACAAGTATGCCTTTATGAATGCACATAAACTTAGAGGCCCCATTGCCAGTATTTTGGGGCTGATTAATTTATTTGGGAAAAACCTCCCGGCTCAGGACGAAGCCACTATGATAGAAATGCTTAAAGAATCGGCTGATAAATTGGATAAGGTAGTACACGAAATAAAAGATGTAATAGACGAGTAAGCAAGGAAAAAAGCCATTTTATCGAAGGCAATATGCTTAGTTTGAGCCTATTAATACTACATTTGCACAAATTTTTACTTACACAGATTATGCCACAAGACGAAGCCGTATTTAACCTGATTGCACGCGAAAAAGAACGCCAGCAAAAAGGGCTCGAACTCATTGCCTCCGAAAACTTTACATCGCCCCAGGTAATGCAAGCCATGGGTAGTGTACTTACCAATAAATATGCCGAGGGGCTGCCCCGCAAGCGCTATTACGGAGGCTGCGAAATAGTAGATGAAGTAGAGCAACTGGCCATTGACCGGGCCAAAGAACTCTATGGAGCTTCCTGGGCCAATGTGCAGCCACACTCAGGAGCACAAGCCAATGCAGCCGTCATGCTAGGGGTGCTTGAACCAGGCGATAAAATATTGGGCTTCGATTTATCGCATGGAGGCCACCTTACGCATGGCTCACCGGTAAATTTTTCGGGTAAGCTCTACCTAACATCGTTTTACGGAGTAGAAAAAAGCACAGGCCTAATTGATTGGAATAAGCTGCGCGAAACAGCCCGCAAAGAAAAACCCAAACTTATTATCTGTGGAGCATCGGCATACAGTCGCGATTGGGATTATGCCCACATTCGCGAAACTGCCGATGAAGTTGGTGCCCTGGTACTGGCCGATATTTCGCACCCATCGGGCCTAATAGCCCGGGGCTTGCTAAACGACCCCCTGGAATATTGCCACATAGTAACCACTACCACCCATAAAACCCTGCGGGGTCCACGTGGCGGAATGATAATGTTGGGAGAGAACTTTGATAACCCCTGGGGCAAAACCACCCCAAAAGGTATAGTAAAAAAAATGTCGGCTATTTTAGATGGAGCAGTGTTCCCCGGCACACAGGGTGGCCCGCTAGAACACGTTATTGCAGCTAAGGCCGTAGCCTTTGGCGAAGCACTTACCGATGACTACCTGGCCTATGTTATACAAGTACAAAAAAATGCCAACGCCCTGGCCAATGCATTAAATGGATACGGCTTCCAACTTATTTCGGGAGGTACCGATAACCACATGATGCTGATTGACTTGCGCAACAAACAAGTAACCGGAAAGCAAGCCGAACAAGCCTTAACCAAAGCCGATATTACCCTTAATAAAAACATGGTGCCCTTCGATACCCAATCGCCTTTTGTAACCTCGGGCATACGTGTGGGTACGGCTGCTGTAACCACCCGTGGCTTAACCACCAACGACATGGCTAAAATTGCCGGCTTTATTGACAAAGCAATTACACACCATCAAAACGATGAAGTACTCTTTGGTATTAAAGAGGAAGTAAATAACTGGATGAAATCCTTCCCCCTTTATGCAGATAAACAGCCCATAGCACAATAGCAGAAATGGCACTCGACCAACTGGATGTATATAACGATGTAACTAGCGATGAGAAAGAAATGAGCTTTCTCGACCACCTGGAAGAACTCAGGTGGCATTTAATACGTTCGGTAGCCGCCATTTTACTATTAGCCATTGTAGTTTTTTTATCGAAAGACTTTGTGTGGCACCACATTATACTTGCCCCATCGCGACTCGATTTTTGGACTTACCAAATGATGTGTAAAGCAGGCGAATGGCTGCATTCTCCGGCCTTATGCATAACTGATTTACCATTTATTATTCAGAACCGGAAAATGACCGGGCAATTTACCCTGCATATAACCTCTTCGGCTCTGATTGGTTTTTTGGTGGCCTTTCCGTATGTATTTTGGGAAATTTGGCGCTTTATTAAACCGGGTCTAAAACCGGCCGAACGCAAACACTCACGAGGAGCCGTATTTTCGGTAAGTTTGTTATTTACCTTGGGTGTGTTATTTGGTTACTATATTATTTCGCCCTTATCGGTAAATTTTTTAGCGCATTACTCGGTTGATAGCTCTATTATGAACGAGTTTGAACTTTCGAACTATGTTTCTACCATTTCAATGATAGTACTGGCCAGTGCCGTGTTGTTTCAACTGCCCATTGTGGTGTATTTTCTTTCTAAAGCGGGCTTAATTACCCCTTCGGTTATGAAGTTTTACCGCAGGCATGCCATTGTTGTTATCCTTATTTTAGGAGCTTTGCTTACCCCGCCCGACCCCATGAGCCAGATACTTATTGCCATCCCTTTGTTTGGATTGTATCAATTAAGTATATTTATATCGGCCGGAGTTTTGCGCAAAAAACAAAAAGAGGCTATTAACTAAAAAACCATTTTCTATTATGAGCTTAAGTATTGCCATTGGAGGCGACCACGCAGGATACGAACTAAAAAAAGAGATTATTTCTTTGTTGCAAAAAAGAGGATACCAGGTAAAAGATTTTGGCCCTCACTCGGCCGAATCGGTTGATTACCCGGATTTTGTACACCCGGTAGCTACTGGGGTGCATTCGGGGCAGTACAACTTTGGCGTAGTAATATGTGGCAGTGGCAACGGTGTTTGCATGACTGCCAATAAACACCAGGACATACGTGCTGCCTTATGCTGGCAGCCCGAACTGGCCGCTCTTGCCAGGCAGCACAACAACGCTAATGTACTTTGCCTGCCTGCCCGGTACATTTCGGCTACAGAGGGTAAAGCCATTACCAATGCTTTTTTTGATGCCTCCTTTGAGGGTGGCCGCCACCAACGCAGGGTAGAAAAAATTAATTTGTAACACCTACCGGAAACTAATCCGGTACAAGGTGCTATACACCAACCTATGGGCATCTCTTTTGAACAGCTAAAACTAAACAGGCAACTCCTTAATGCCATTGAGGAAGCAGGATATGCTACCCCTACGCCCATACAACAAAAAGCTATTCCGCTTATTTTAAATGGGCACGATGTGCTGGGTATAGCCCAAACAGGCACCGGAAAAACAGCAGCTTTTGGCCTACCGCTGCTTATGAAAGTTAAGTATGCACAAGGCCAACATATTCGCGCCCTCGTTTTGGCACCTACCAAAGAACTGGTGCTTCAAATTAGCCAGGTACTACAACAACTAGCCACCTATACCGATGTACGCTTATTGGCTATTTACGGTGGGGTAGGGCCAAAAACTCAATTAGAACATATTGAAAAAGGGCTTGATATACTAGTAGCTACGCCCGGCCGTTTTTTGGATTTGTATAACCGTGGCGCCATTGTAACGAAACAAGTAAAAACACTGGTACTTGACGAAGCCGATAAAATGATGGACATGGGCTTTATGCCTCAAATACAAAAAATACTTGAGGTAATTCCGGTTAAAAGGCAAAACCTGCTGTTTTCGGCCACTTTTCCGCCTCGGGTAGTGGAGCTATCGCACGAATTTTTAGAATATCCCGAACATATCGAAATAGCACCGCAGGCCACCACCATCGATACCATTGCGCAGGTATTTTACCGGGTGCCCAATATAAAAACCAAAATAAACTTTGTAGCCAATCGGCTCGAAAACAACGCCTACCAGCGGGTGCTTATATTTACCAAAACAAAACAAACGGCCGATAACCTGTACAAATACATCGATCGCAAAGCACTGGGGCCAGTGCGTGTATTACATGCCAACAAAGGGCAAAATACAAGAATAAACACCATGCAACTTTTTAAAGAAGGTGAGTTGCGTGTGCTGGTGGCTACCGATGTGGTTTCGCGAGGTATAGATGTTACCGAAGTGAGCCATGTAATAAATTTTGATGTACCCACCCATTACGAAGATTACGTACACCGTATTGGGCGTACCGGGCGTGCCGAAAAAAAAGGCAAGGCCATTACCCTGGCCAACGAAGCCGAGCTGTATCATATCGAAAAAATTGAGCAACTTATACGAAAAAAAATACCTGAAAAAAAACTCCCAAAGGAGGTTGAGATAGCACCAACACCCCCCGAAGAAAAGCAGGAAATTGCCCGGGCCATCGACTATCAAAAACGTAAAACCGACCCTGCCTATAAAGGGGCTTTTCATGCGAAAAAACGAAAACCGGCCAATAAGCCTTTCAAAAATAAAAACATTAAGAAACGAAAAAGAAGGAAATAAAAAGCATTAGTACCTTTCTAAACAAAGCAATATGAATGAAACCACGATTTATTTTTATACTTAGCCTGCTAGTAGGACTTTACAGTTGTGCTTCTACCAGCGTCATGCAAAAAACTCCCGCAACCATGGCCGATAGTGTAATATACCCGGCTAATGTTTGGTTGGCTTTTGGCACCGAACCCTATTGGAGCCTGC
>JALWRJ010000149.1 GCA_026994125.1 Cyclobacteriaceae bacterium
ATATTACATTGATAAAAACAATTTATATGTACGATGGAACCAGGTGGTAGCAGGATTTGCCATGCCGGTAGATGTGTACATTAACGGCCAAAAGCAACGGTTGCAACCCACGGCTCAATGGAGCCAGGTGGCTAGTAATAAGCCTGTGCATAGTGTTAAAATTGATGAAAATTATTACATTGCAGAACACAATTTAACCGTGCAAGCTATTGAATAGCTAATTGTTTGCCATGCCTCATTTAAAAACTATATTCGTAACTGCTTTTGTTAGTGTGCTGTTGGTGGCAGGGTATAGGGTGCAAGCCCAACCTACCACCTGGGCAGCTACCCAGGCAAAAGGCCACGGCAATATTACCATTTATTGGCATGGCTCAGAGCCTTTTGTTTTTATAGGTAAAGATGGTAAAATTACCGGCATTGAATATGATATTTTTAACAAATTTGCCACCTATTTAAAGCAAACCCGCAACATAGACCTTACCATAAACTGGGTGCGGGCAAAGAGTTTTAAGGCCACCTTCGATCAAATAAAAAACGAAACTGCTCCGGGTGTTTTTGGCTGTTCGGCTTTTTCGATTACCGAAGAACGTAAAAAGGATGTGCAGTTTTCAGTTCCCTTTTTATCGGATATTGCCGTGCTTATATCGAGCAAAAATGTGCCTTTTGTAGCTACCGAAAACGATTTTAAGAAAACATTTAACAACTTAACGGCTATTACTATTAAGGCCACCACCTACGAAAACTACTTGCTTAATATTAAAAAACGGCTACATCTTAATTTTAACGTTGAATACATTTCGAGCAGCGATAATATTTTAAAAGCCGTTACGCAACGCACCGATGCCTTTGGCTATATTGATTTACCTATTTACCTTACCCGGTTAAAAAAAGACAACGATTTAAATATTATCCGTCAAAATGTATATCCTATTAAATCGAAAGGCTATGGATTTATTTTACCTAAAAACTCCGACTGGAAAGAGCCTTTTGATGAATACCTAAACAGCGCTTTTTTTCAAAGTAACTTTGAAGAACTGGTAGGCAGGTATTTGCCACAAGATATTTATAACCTAATTAAAAGTATATCATTAGATAAGCATGTAAACCCCGATGAAGAAATTCTTTTACTTACTAAAGAAAAGGAAATACAATACCAGGAGCTACTCGAAAAAGCCCTGGCCAACCAAAAAAACCAAACCTTTACCAGGGTAGTAATTGCGGTGCTTATTTTAGTGCTTATTGGGTTGGTAATATTGTATAAAGTATATATAGATAAGGCAAAATCGAACACAGCCCTGCGTAAGCAAAAACTAAAAATTGAGCACCAACAGGAAAGCATAGAACAGCAAAACAAGGCCATAGAAGCCCGAAACCAGGAGCTGGTTAACCTAAATGAGGAAAAAAACAACCTGATTAATGTACTGGCACACGATTTACGCAACCCAATTAACCAAATAGCCGGCCTTATACATTTGCACACCTTACAACACCCTAAGCTTAGTGCCGAAGACAAGGCCACGTTTGATACCATAATGGTTGCGGTAAACCGGCTCAACGAAATGATAAGGAAGATTTTAAACGTAGAGGCTATTGAGTCGAAATCGTATAATTTAAACCCTGAAGAGGTTAATTTAAGTGAGCTAACCTTGCGGGTACTAAGCGAGTATAAAAAGGAGGCTCAGCGCAAATCCATTACGCTGGAACGCAATATATACCCCGATATACACTTGGAGGGCGATAAAATGTACTTGCGGCAAATACTCGAAAACCTGATTTCTAATGCGCTCAAGTTTTCGTATCCGG
>JALWRJ010000150.1 GCA_026994125.1 Cyclobacteriaceae bacterium
TGAAAAGCTTGTCGAAGCCGGTAGCCTTTGTGGAGCAATTTTTAATTAAGCATGATTTATCTGCTAAAGAACCGGGTTTTTTATTAAACGAATTTAAAAATGGAGTACTACTAACCATTAAAGAAATCAAATTTTCAAACCTTTTCAATTCAATTATCACATACACGGGTAATATTTTCGTGGGCATACTGGCTGTTAGTTTTATTACTTTTTTTTTACTGGTCGATTTTGGGTTGTTTCGTCAAAAAATTATTTCAGTTATTCCCAATAAATATTTCGAAGTATCCATTTCGGCTCTTACTAAAATAGAACATTTGCTTTCGAATTACCTGGTAGGGCTAATTATTCAAATGACAACCATTTTTTCAATTGCATCTGTGGGGCTGTCGTTAGTTGGTGTTCAATATGCTATGACCATTGCCTTGTTTGCTGCGGTGGCCAATTTAATACCTTACCTGGGACCACTTTTGGGCGCTGTTTTTGGTATTGTAATTTCGTTGGTACAAATGGGGCCAGCCTTGCACTCTTTTAATGCGGTAGCTTTCTTGCTGCTAAAAATCGGAGGTGTTTTTGCGGTGGTTCAAATTACCGATAACGTGCTTGTTCAGCCACTTATTTTTTCCAAAAGTGTAAAGGCACACCCATTGGAAATATTTGTTATTATATTTGCAGCCGCTACGCTGGGAGGGGTTATAGGTATGATACTGGCCATTCCTGTTTATACGATTCTTCGGGTTTCGGTAAAAGAGCTTAGCACCGGTTATAAAGAATATCGAATTTTTAAAACGTAAAATCTATGGCACTTAAGTGTGGCATTGTAGGTTTGCCCAATGTGGGTAAATCTACGCTTTTCAATGCTTTGTCTAACAATAAAGCCGAAGCAGCTAACTTTCCTTTTTGTACTATTGAGCCCAATGTAGGCGTGGTTTCGGTGCCTGACGAACGCCTACACGAACTCGAAAAGCTGGTTAAGCCCGAGCGGGTATTACCTACCACCATTGAGTTTGTAGATATTGCCGGGCTGGTAAAAGGCGCCAGTAAGGGCGAAGGCCTGGGTAATAAATTTTTAGGAAATATTCGCGAGGTGGATGCCATTATTCATGTAGTGCGCTGTTTTGATGATGAAAATGTGGTGCATGTGGCTGGTAGTGTTGATCCGGTTTTTGATAAGGAAGTAATTGATGCCGAGCTACAATTTAAAGATTTAGAATCGGTTGAAAAGAAAATCCAGAAACTTGAAAAAACAGCTAAGTCGGGCGATGCTGAGGCCAGGACTTTTGTACAGGTGTTGCAACAGGTTAAACAAACCCTGGAAGCCGGCAAAAATGTACGTACCCTGGGGCATAGCGAAGAAGAAACAGTTGCCTATGCCGATTTGCATTTGCTTACGGTTAAGCCTGTAATATATGTGGCCAATGTAGATGAAAGTTCGGTAAACACCGGCAATGCTTTTGTAGCTGCTTTAAAACAAAGTGTATCCAATGAAAATGCACAGGTAGTAGTAATTTCGGCTGCTATTGAGGCTCAAATAGCCGAGCTTGAGGATGCTGATGAGCGCGAAATGTTTTTAACTGAATACGGACTAAGCGATTCGGGGTTAAACAAGCTGATTAAAGCCTCTTACAAGCTCTTAAATTTAATTACCTATTTTACGGCCGGAGTGCAGGAAGTACGAGCCTGGACTATTGAAAAAGGATGGAAAGCTCCCAAAGCTGCCGGAGTTATTCATACCGATTTTGAAAAGGGGTTTATTAAAGCTGAGGTGATTTCGTACGAAAACTATATTGCTTATGGCTCGGAGCAAGCCTGCAAAGAAGCCGGCAAGCTTGCCATTGAGGGCAAAGATTATGTTGTACAGGATGGCGATGTAATGCATTTTAGGTTTAATGTGTAATTGGGGCTTTTTCTGGTTGATTTACACAACTATTTAAAATATTGTCTAAACATTTGTTTGTTAATTTTTAAATATACCCTAAATTTATACGGTTGCTTTTAGTTACTGTGGTACTTACAGCAGCCGCTTTGCTAAATTTTTTATTCATCCAAAACCAAAAACATTGAGAGCCAGGATTGTATTTTTGCTCAAAAACAGGGGTGCATATATTCCGTTTCACCACCAGTTTTTATTAGCGCAGGTTATTAAAGGAATTACCCTTAAAGGAGGTAACCCTGAGTTTGCGTCTTTTAATATCTATAATTTTTCGGGCCTTAAAGGGCAAACCAAACCAAGCCGTAAGGGGTTGCATTATTATTCTAGCCGGGTAACTTTAGTTGTTTCCTCGCTAAATAAAGACTTTATTGACTACCTGCTGTACCATTTGTTTCAATTGCCTAGCATAGAAGTGGGCGGTTTAGTATTAGTGCCCGAAAAGGTTGAAGTAGAAAGCCTGGAGGAAGTGGCAGCGGCTGAAAAATTTATTTGTATTTCGCCCATGGTGTTAGTGGCACCTAAAATTTTAGACGAATCATCTAAGGAGTTTATCAATCCTGAAAAGGATGAATTTTCAGATTTAGTGTACGATGCCACCCTGCAACGTATGGAAGCCTGTACCTTGTTTGATTCGGAAAAGCTATCTACGTTTAACGAATTTCAGATTGTACCCGACAAGGCCTACCTGGAAAAGCTTGAACTTGCTAATAAAAAGTTTTCGCGGATTTACCCCTTGTACGACCAGGACGTAAAGTTTGAGGTGCGGGGTTACACGTTTCCGTTTGAGTTTTACGCAGCTCCCGAAGTTAAAAATTTTGTTTTTTTAAATGGCATAGGAGCCTTAACGCATAAAGGATTTGGTATGATAGATATTGCTAACCAGGATCCGAATGTGCGTGCTACACCCTATCAGGTGCCCGGGCTTGAGCATTTTAGCGCTGATCCAAATCCAGGTAACCAATAATTAAATCGGTAGCCAATTGGTAAGGGCGGTAATACACAATTACCTGATATTGGTTTTTTGTGGCGCTCCAATCTCCTTCAAAATAATTCTGCGGCAGGGTAGGGCTTTCTACCAGGTATTGGTAGTTATACCATCCTTGTTTTAATACGAGCGATCCCTGGTAGGCTTCCAGGTTAGCATTGTACACCATTTGAGTGTTTTTGTTACGCTCCCAGTTGGTTAAGGAGCCGCCAATGTAAATCTTGCCTTTTATGGGTGCTGTTTTTAAGGTAAATGTTACTTTGCTGTAATCGTTTTCAATACTGGGGTTAAAGCCCTCTACATTATCAATTACATAATGTCCGTTTAAATCCATAAGTGTAGTTGAATAGGCAAATTCGCCTTTACGCTTATCTGTTGCAATCCAGGTGTAAATTTTATCTTTTTCAAAATGTACAGTTTCTACATTTTCGCCAAAATATTTTAGCGAGCGCAAATCAAAATGCCTAAATTCATTGCCCCCCGGAAACAAGGTTTCTTCTGTAAAATATCTGTACTCCAGCCGGAAATCGCCTTCCCTTACAAAGGTGGGTTTCAGGTTTTGGTGGGCGTTGTCCCAGCGTTGGTTTTGCAAAATGGTTACCGATACCTGCTGAGCCGGGTTTTGAAGTAACAACCCCTTGTAATTAATTTCGAACTGCAATTGCTGGTTATGCCGCGAAGGCTGGTTTATACCCGAAAAGCCATACTGGTTGGTAAAAGAAACTTTGTTTTCGTACACCAAAAACCTTTTACTTATGATGATGTCCTGTGCATCGCCATCGGCATATACCACCAACACATAATTGCCCGATAGGGTAGGTTTAGGGAGTACTATACGGTAGTGCACATAAGGCGTTTGGGTATTAAACGAGTACTCGTATTCATCAATGGTAAACTCGTTGTAGGTTTTTAAATATTCTAAATCGGAGAGCAATGATTGTTGCCAATTGGCATCGCAGCGAATGTATTTTACCTGGTAGGAAAAGGCATCGTTAAAAAGTTCGTCAAACTCCAACACCAGGCGCTGGCTGCCTTGCAACGGAATGGCCGGGCTCAACAACTGGCTGTTCGATTTTGGCCCCAACGGGTATAGCTGTACTGTTTTTACGTATGGGTCGTACACTTTATCTTCTAATAGCAATCCGGGTTGGGCTTTGCCATAGATGCCTGCCACTAAGCAGGTAACCAAACTACTAAACAGCCTTATTTTTTGTTTCATCAGTATTTAATCTGCGTTATCTATTTGTTCGGCAAGCTGCTCCCATGCGCGTTGGTGTTTGACCAATTCTTTTTGCGCTTTGGTAAATGCCAAATTTACTTCAGCCAGTTTGTCGGGCTGGCTGTACACTTGGGGTAAGGCCATTTGCAATTCCAGTTCTTTGAGTTGCAGTTCGGCTTGTTCCAGTTTTTTCTCCACACGTTCCAATTCTTTTTCTAACTTTTTTAATGGCGCATTATCCTTGGGTTTGTTAGTTTTTGGGGTAGCCGTTTTTTTCTTGGGAGGCACAACAGGTTGTGCTTGTTGTTCTTGTTTTTCGACCCAATGCTCGTATTCTTTAAACGTACCGGGGTACTCTTTTATTTCTTTGTTTTGAATGTACCAAATTTTATTGGCTACCTGGCTTACAAAGTGCCGGTTGTGCGATACCACTACAAAAGAACCTTTATATTGTTGCAAGGCCTGAATTAAAATGTTTTCGGATTGCATATCCAGGTGGTTAGTGGGTTCATCGAGCATTAAAAAATTGGCTTCCGAAATAAGGGTGCGTGCCAGGGCCACCCTCGATTTTTCGCCTCCCGAAAGCACTTTAATTTTTTTAAATACATCATCGCCACTAAATAAAAAACAGCCTAGTACACTACGCAGTTCCTGCTCGGTTTTGCTGCTACCGGCCTGTTTTAGTTCGTCCAGTATTTCGTTTTCGACCCCTAACGATTCCAATTGGTGCTGCGCATAAAAAGCGGTAATTACATTAAACCCCTCTACACGTTCGCCCTCTATAGGTTCGGTGCCTGCAATAATGCGCAAGAGGGTAGATTTGCCTTTGCCGTTGGCTCCTATAAGGGCAATTTTATCGCCTCGTTCAATATTGGCCGAAGTGTTTTTTAAAAGTGATAGGTTACCATAACTTTTCGATATATTTTTTAATTGCGTAATAAAGCGCCCCGGTTTTTGCGAAAATTCAAACTTAAAATTCACTACTGCATTTTCATCTACTACTTCCTCAATTCGCTCCATGCGGTTAAGCGATTTTACCTTTGACTGTACCTGCCGGGCTTTGGTTGCTTTAGAGCGAAACCTTTCGATAAACCGCTCGGTTTGTTTAATTTGCTGCTGTTGGTTTTGAAAGGCGTTGTTCTGTATTTCGGCACGCAGTTCCTTTTCTTTTTCATAAAAATCGTAGTTGCCTTCGTAAAGGGTAAGCGTTTGGTTGGCTACCTCAACGGTTTTTTTAATGGTGTTGTTTAAAAATTGCCTGTCGTGCGATACCACAATTACAGCCCCCTCGTAGCCACGCAGGTAGTTCTCTACCCACTCAATCGAAGGTAAATCCAGGTGGTTGGTAGGCTCATCGAGCATCAGCAACGAAGGCTTTTCGAGGAGGAGTTTAGCCAGCATTACCCGCATGCGCCACCCACCCGAAAATTCTTTTAACGGACGGTGCAATTGTTCGGTACTAAACCCAATGCCTTCTAAAATTTCTTCGGCCCTGGCTTGCATGGTATAGCCATCCAGCCGTTCAAACTTTTCTTGCAGTTTGGTGAGTTTATCCACCAACTCATCGGTGTATTCGGTTTCTAATTTTTTTAAAATGGTTTCAATTTGGCGTTGGGTATCTACTGCATCGCCAAAGGCTTGCATGGCTACGGTAAGTATGGTGTCATTGGTTAGGTAAGAAAGCAAGTCTTGATTTAGAAAACCAATTGTACAATCTTTAGCACGAGATATGCTGCCTTTATCGGGAGTAATATCTTTATTAATTAGCTTTAAAAGTGTTGATTTACCCTTTCCATTAAGGCCAATAAGACCAATTTTATCTTTGGGTTTAATATGCAATGAGGCCTCCTCGAATAAAACACGGCCTCCAATTAAATACGACAGGTTATTAATAGATAACATAGCCGCAAAAATAGGTTTTTTGTAGGCCAGTACAAGGTTAACTTATTTTTCCTGTTTCCTGGTATAGGCAATTCTCCAGTTTAATGTCCAGGTTTGGCCGCCATTGGTACTTGATTCCCAATCCCAGGTAAAAGCATTTGGTGTTATGTTGAAGAACACCATGCGTTGTATTATTGTTTGCTTGTTTTTAGTTACCGGTAAAGTTTTAAATATTTTTTTATCCCCTTGGGTTTCGCCTATAAAATTGTAATAGCCTCCTTGGTTATCGGCCCAGGCTTGGTGCCAAACTTGTTTTGTTGGGTTATAAACAGAAATGCTAGTGCCCTTAAACCCTGTGGAGGGGTCGTTAAAATGCTCTTGGAGTACTTTTTCATCTACCGTTTTTTCTATAAAATTACTTCCGGTAATGGTATCTCCTTTACTAGTTACCCAACTTACTTTCCAGTGGCCTACCCAAAAATTGTATTCGTTGGGTGATTGTTGTGCTTGAATAGTTCTAACAGAAATACTTAGCAAGAGGAGCATAAGGGTAGTTCGCATGGCTGTCGTTTTAATTTATTACCTTAATACGAACAAAAAAACCAAAGGTTCCATTTGTTTGTGATGAGCCGCACAGTTTTTTGTTGATGTGGCTTTTACATTTGAAGAAAAAAATAATGAAAATAGCAGTAACAAGTCAGAACAAGCGTACCGTAAGCGGGCATGCCGGTAAAACCACCCGGTTTGAGGTGTTTACCATAAAAGATAAAAAAGTACTACACAAAGAGCATTTAGAACTTGAAGTAAGCAATGTATTGCATGAATATTTTCATGGCAATCCGGCACCCGGCTATGTGCATCCTGTATTAGAAATGGATGTGATAATTACCGGGAGTATGGGGCCCGGTTTTCCTGTGAAAATGCAGATGCATGGGATAGAAGCCATTATGACCGATGAAAAAGAGGTGGATACCGCAGTGGCGAAGTACCTGGATGGTACACTTACCCGTTTACAACCTGTGGCTCATAAACATTAAGGGAGAGATAATTTTATGCTGATGTATTCAGCCTAAAACATACGCATTAGTTTCTTTAGCCAATCGTTGTAAAGTGCCAGCATTAAGAAGGAAGTCATGAGCCAAATGCCTAAAATATTAAATAAGGGGGTAGGCAGACTGAAGCCTAAAAAATGTTTGTTGGCTGCATACAAGGGAGTGCGGTAATCGAGCATACCGGCAGGCCTTATTGTTTGGTACACCGGGTCTATTATTTGATGTAGTTTTCCATCTAGCTCCAAAATACGTGTTTGCGATAACGCATTGGTTACCGTTTGCTCAATGCTTTCGTTGTAATTAGCCTGTTTGAGTGGATAAT
>JALWRJ010000151.1 GCA_026994125.1 Cyclobacteriaceae bacterium
GTCCAAGGCTTTTAGATGCGAAATTTTGGCGTCTAATTGGGTCAGGGGAGCATTGATGAGCTTACCGGAAATTTTTTTATTATTCGAGAGCGAAGGCTCAATACCCCAGTATGCAAATTGTAAGTTATTTAATCCGGTAAGTATGGGTAGCAGCTGGGTGGGGGCTGCATTAAATCGTTGTGGTACAACCATTTCTTGGCCAAGTTGTTGCAGTAAAGGCACCTCTTGCGTATTAATATCAATTACATAACGTTCAACCATGGAGTTTAACCGGTTTGCCAGGTAGCTAACCCGTTTTCTAAATTATAAAAGTTTTTAGCATTGGGGTGATGTTGCAATTGCTCGATGGCATAGGCACTACGTACACCACCTGAACAGTAAAAAACCACTTTGCCCTGAGTAGGAATTTCGTTTTGTAACTCTAAAATAGCGGGTAGAGGAATATGTGTACCTCCAATATGCCCCATGGAGCGCTCAAAGTTATCGCGTACATCTATTAAATGCGTAGTTTGAGGTTCCTGAGCCAGCCAGGTTTTTAAGTCGGTTGCTGTTATAGTTTGCATGGCGGTAGTTTTGGGCAACGAAGATGCACAAAAAGCATCGTAATCAATCAACTCTTTTACTTTATTTTCAGGCTTTGGCTTGCCCAATTTAATAATTTGGTTATGGTAAAGCAAGCTATCGAACAGGTAGAGTTTTCCTGCTAAACCTGGAGTTAGCCCTGCGGCCAGTTTAATTACCTCTAAAGCCATAATGGAGCCAATAGCACCCGGTAAAGCACCCAATATGCCACCCTGGGCACAATTAGGTACGGTTTCGGGGGCAGGCGGAGTGGGGTGTATATCGCGGTAGTTTACGCCTTCTTTATAGTTAAAAACACTGCACTGCCCCTCGTACCCATGTACCGAACCGTACACCAGGGGTTTACCCATCAATACACAGGCATCGTTTATAAGGTAGCGGGTAGCAAAGTTATCGGTGCCATCGGCTACTACATCAAATTGTTGTAGTATGGCCAGTATGTTTTGGGCTGTGAGTCGCTCCTCGAACGTGGTAATAGCTACATGAGGGTTTAATTTTTGCAAGTTAAGTTTAGCAACTTGGGCTTTGTTTTTACCTATGCTGTCTGTACTAAAAAGCACTTGCCGTTGCAGGTTAGAGAGGCTTACTTTATCAAAATCGGCAATACCCAGGGTGCCTATACCGGCTGCTGTCAAGTATTGTACTAAGGGAGCGCCTAAGCCCCCGGCACCTACTACCAACACCCGAGCCTGTTTTAACCTTTCTTGTGCCTGCATTCCAAATCCGGGCAATACAAAATGCCTGCTGTATCGTTCTTGTTCTTTAGCACTTAACATAGAAACCAAAAGTAATTAATATGGGTGAGATGGGTAGAAATGTTAAAAAGAATTATCTCAAGGTAACTGGTGAGCGTCCTATCTATTTCCGCTTAACGCCTCTAATGGCCTGTTCTTGCCAGGGGTTATCGGGCCAAGCATGTTTTGGATACCTTCGTTTCAGTTCCTTTTTTACTTCAAAATAGGCATCATTCCAAAAACTTTCCAGGTCGTTGGTTATTTGAACGGGTTTAAAACCGGGGGATAACAGATGAATAAGTACTGGTTGCTTGCCTGCATTTACACAGGGGGTAGCGGCCAGGCCAAACATTTCCTGAATACGGACTGCTAACACCGGGGGCATGCCATTAGTACTATATTTTAGGGGAACCTGGGAACCGCTGGGTACTTGTATATGCATAGGAGCCAGCTTTACCAGTTGCTGTT
>JALWRJ010000152.1 GCA_026994125.1 Cyclobacteriaceae bacterium
TAGTTAATACTGGGAAGGTTAAATTTAAAAGTAAAGCCACTCAACAAGAAATTATTTTAACCAGGGGCGAAAAAGGCACCCTTACTAAAGAAAACGCTATGCTAACAAAAACAATAAACAACAACCCCAACTACCTGGCATGGAAAACCCGAAAAATGGTGTTTAACAATATGGCCTTAGACGAAGTAATTAAAACCATTAACAGCCTATACGATGCACAAATTACATTTGGCACAGAGGTAGATGCCAATTGCAATGTTACCGTAAGTTTTGAAAACCAATCGTTAGAGGAAGTGCTTTCTATTTTAGAATACACCCTGGAACTAAACTACGCCACCCATGGCAATGTAATTGAAATAACCAAAACCGGATGCAATACCACTAAGAATGACTAATTTTAACCTGAAATTACCCCAATATCAGGCAACTTGGCAAGATTAGGTTTACAAATATGTAAGGACAATTTCCTAAAATATACTGCCGGTAGCCGGCTTATGGCAGCATTTTTATTGCTCATGGTTGCGCCCCCCGGCCTAACACAAACCCTTACCCTTACTCAATCGGTTTCCATTTCTGTAACCGATGCCCCACTTGGCAGTGTGCTAAACCAACTAGAGCAACAAACGGGTATTCCCTTTGCTTACAACACTAAAAAAATTCCGGTAAAAGCCAGGGTAACCTACCGATGTAGCAACTGCCCATTATCCACTGTGCTAAACCAATTAAGTAAGCATTTTCATTTTAGCTACAAAGTATTCAATAAACAAATAGCTTTGGTGGTTGCGCCCAACAACCCACCGCTTACCTACCGCCTATCGGGTAGTGTAACCGATGCCAGCAATGGAGAATCGCTAATTGGTGCAACCGTTTGGGCAGATAGCACCAACCGGGGCACCAACACCAATGGGTATGGTTTTTTTACCCTTACTCTCCCTTATGGTCGCCACATTTTGCATAGCAGTTTTGTGGGATACATCGCACAAACCGATACCGTTTTTATAACTAAAAACACAAAACTAACTATTGTACTAACCCCGGGCAGTAATGCACTAAACGAGGTAGTAGTGCAAGCTCCACCAGTAATAGTTGACCAAATACAAACCGGAAAAGTAACTCTAACACCCAAAATGGCCGGTGAAATAACGGCTGCCCTGGGCGAAAGTGATGTGCTAAAATCGCTGGCTTTACTACCGGGCATAAAATTGCAATCCGAAGGTTCTACTTTTTTTTATGTACGAGGGGGCAATAAAGACCAAAACCTACTGCTACTTGACGATGCACCCATTTATAACCCCACCCACATGTTTGGTCTTATTTCTACGCTTATTCCCGAAACCACCAATGCAGTTGAAGTGTATAAAAGTGATTTTCCGCTGAGCAAAGGAGGGCGTTTATCATCGGTTATTGACATTAAAAGCAAAGAAGGCAACAAACATACGTTTTCGGGCTGGGGCAACCTGGGTCTGGTAAGCACACAACTAGGCATTGAAGGCCCTTTAAAAAAGGGAGCTTCCTCTTTTAGGCTTACGGGCAGGTTTTCTAGAATTAAATGGTTTTTAGCACGAGAAATAAACAACCTGGAAAAAGCAAATTTTTACGACCTTACCGGAAAATTCAATATCCAACTTAACAAGTCTAACCAACTATACGCTTCCTTTTATACAGGTTCTGACAAGTTTTTAACCCCAACCAACGGCCTTGAATGGGCTAATTTTAACGGTTCGTTGCGCTGGAGTAAAAAAAGCGCTCACCTGTTTAGCAATACTACGTTGTATGGAAG
>JALWRJ010000153.1 GCA_026994125.1 Cyclobacteriaceae bacterium
AGATAAGTTTCCTATTGAATCGTTTATACAAACCGATGCAGCTATTAACCCGGGCAATAGTGGGGGAGCTTTGGTAAACCGCAAAGGCGAATTGGTAGGCATCAACACGGCCATCCTATCACGAACTGGCTCCTATGCCGGATATGGCTTTGCGGTACCTGTTGATATTGTAAAAAAAGTAGTAGAAGATTTAATTAAATACGGAGAAGTACAAAAAGCATTTTTGGGTGCCAATGTGGTAGATGTAAGCGAAGATATTGCTAACAGATTAGATTTAAATTTAGCCACCTACGAAGGAGTTTTGGTAACGGCCACCACCAAAGGGTTTGCAGCCGAAAAAGCGGGTTTACAACCCGAAGATGTAATTATAGCCTTAGACCACACGCCCATTAATAGTAAAGCAGAGTATGACGAATTATTAAGCTACCATTCGCCCGGTGACAACCTGGTGCTAACTTGGAAACGGGGTAGCAAAGAATTTACGAGCAGTATAACACTAACCAACCGTGAGGGTACCACTCAAATTTTAAAACACGAGTTGTTTACTTCGGAATACCTTGGAGCCGACTTAGAAATGGTATCGAAATTGGAGTTAGATATGTTTAATATTGACCATGGTGTGAAAATCATTAAACTCTACCCCAATGGCCTGCTCGCACGTATGCTCGAACCGGGTATTATTATTACATCAATTAATGGATATAAAATTGATAGCCCTCAAAAATTGGTAGATGTACTTTCGAAAATACGTGGCCGGGTACGTATAGAAGGCGTTAACAAAGCAGGCGTAAAAGGATATTATACGTTTTATTTACAATAGTTAACCCGGCTAATTCATTGTGGTTAATACCTAGGTGCAAAGGCATAGCCATAACACCTTAGAATAAACCCAAAAAAATCTGTTTCATGGCAGGTTACAAGGTTAGCCTGCTAAAATCGCATATAAAAATTTTATCTGCCAGCTTTTATCCTTAAATTAGGCAATCAATTTTTTTTAGCATGGAACATTCAGGTAAACATTTTATAGCCATCATCGGGGGTTCAGTAGCTGGTTCTGAAGCCGCCCATATACTAGCCCAAAAAGGGTTTAGGGTAGTTGTTTTTGACCAAAAAAATCTTCCATACGGCAAAATTGAAGATGGGCTACCCAAATGGCATATTGGGCTTAGGGATAAGGAAGAAGCTAAAATTGATGAACGGCTTAGCCACCCCAATGTCCGGTTTGTGCCGCAGGTTCGGTTAGGTAAGGATGTAACCTTAGATGAGCTTGCCAACGAGTGGGGGTTTTCGGCTGTGATTATTGCCATAGGGGCTTGGTTAGATAGGGCGCTACCTGTTGAAGGCATAGATAAATTAAGAAATAAAGGATTAATATACCAAAATGATTTGCTGTACTGGTTTAACCATAACCACGAACCTAACTATACCGGCCCCAGCTATGAACTACCAGACAATACTTGTGTAATAGGCGGAGGACTAGCCTCTATAGATGTAGTAAAAATGGTAATGATTGAAATTACCCAAAAAGCCCTGCGGGAACAAAAAGGCGTGGAGGTTGATTTGTTTACTTTTGAAAAAAAAGGAGTAGCCCGTATTTTAGAAACGTATGGTACCTCATTGCAAGCGCTGGGCCTTAAAGGGTGTACGCTTTTTTACCGTAGAAAAACCGAAGATATGCCTTTATACCCCCGCAAGGGTGATTCTCCGGAAGCTATTGAAAAAGCAAAACGGGTAACTGAAAAATTGCTTAAAAATTACCAAAGCAAATACTTGTTTAA
>JALWRJ010000154.1:0-19754 GCA_026994125.1 Cyclobacteriaceae bacterium
ACTACTCCTATAAAGTAATGGCAGGTAATTGGGTGGTTTCGCCTGGTATCTATTTTGGTTATTCATTTAATTCGTTCGATGCCAATAAATTGCTTTTTGGCGACCAATTAGATTATGGAAATGGAAACATTCCTCCCTCACTAGACCCCAATGTGGCTAAACTGAACCAAATCCAAATATTTGATACAGGTGTAGGAATACTGATGTATAATAATAAAAGCTGGTTAGGAGCATCTGTGTATCACCTCAATCAACCCAATGCTTCTATTATAGATGGTGAGAGCCCCTGGCCAATGAAATTGGTTGTTACCGGTGGTGTGCGAATTCCCATTTATGGCGATAACCACCGTACTAAAATGATTTCTTCGGTGGCTCCTTCGTTTATGTACCGCTTTCAGGGAGGTACGCACCAGCTAGATGTGGGGTTAAGCTATACGGTGGCTCCGGTTGTCGTAGGTTTGTATTACAGGGGTTTGCCGTTTATAAAAGATTTTAATGGGAAGCCTACCAGCGATGCAGCTATTTTTAGTATGGGTTTGCTATTTAGCTATTTTGAGTTTGGTTACAGTTATGATTTTACCATCTCAGAACTTTCGGCTCGAACCGGAGGGGCGCACGAGGTTTCTTTGGTTTACGAATTTGAACTTATCTCACACCCTCGCAGGGTAAGCCGTAAAAATAAAATTTTACCATGCCCTACTTTCAATCATAAGTCGGGTATTGGGCAAAATATATTCCGTAAAAATTAACTAAATTATCCTGCTTGTTTTTCTGGTTTTATAAGCAGGGGTTAAGGTTATATCCTTAATTATATGCTATTTTTGTCCGCAGTTTAGTAAAATGTGTACAATGAACTTGGCTTATAAATTACAGCATCCTGTTTTTAAAAAAGTAGCTGAAGCTTCACAAAATGTGGCTGTAGATACCTATGTTGTAGGTGGCTATGTACGCGATATTCTTTTAAACCGTGCTTCTAAAGATATTGACTTTGTGGCCGTGGGTAGTGGTATAATCCTGGCAACTGAAGTAGCTAAGCAGTTTGGGCAAGGCCAGTTAAGTATTTTTAAAAACTTTGGAACGGCTATGCTAAAATTAGATGGCTTAACCCTGGAGTTTGTAGGAGCCCGGAAAGAATCTTACCGGGTCAATTCGCGCAAACCTATTGTAGAAGATGGAACCCTGGAAGACGACCAAAACAGACGAGATTTTACCATTAATGCATTAGCCATTAGCTTAAATCCGGCCAGCTATGGAGAATTAATCGATCCTTTTGATGGCCTGACCCACCTAAAAAAGAAATTAATTAAAACGCCCCTGGCTCCAGGCATTACTTTTTCGGACGACCCCCTGCGGATGATGCGTGCCATTAGGTTTGCCAGTCAGTTAAATTTTGATATTGAACCTAATACCTTTGAGGCTATTACTGAAAACCTGGATCGAATTGCAATTGTTTCGCAAGAGCGAATAACTGATGAATTGAACAAAATTATTCTTTCACCCAAGCCCTCGTATGGATTTAAACTTTTATTTATTTCAGGCTTACTGCATAAAATTTTTCCTGAAATGGTGGCTCTACAGGGTGTAGAAAAACGAAATGGTAAATCGCATAAAGATAATTTTTACCACACGTTGCAGGTGCTCGATAATGTAGCAGGGGTGTCAAGCGATTTGTGGTTACGTTGGTCTGCTATTTTACACGATATTGCCAAGCCTGCTACAAAACGATTTAATGATAAGGTGGGCTGGACCTTCCATGGCCATGAAGATAAGGGGGCTCGTATGGTGCCCGGTATCTTTAAAAAATTAAAGTTACCCTTAAACGAAAAAATGCAATTTGTGCGTAAATTGGTCAGGCTACACCTTAGGCCAATTGCGTTAGTTAAAGAAAATATAACCGACTCAGCCATTCGCAGGCTGTTGTTTGAAGCAGGTAATGATTTGCCTGAGCTTATGAAACTCTGCAAAGCCGATATTACCTCTAAAAATGACCAAAAAGTTAAGCAATACTTGAATAATTTTAAAAAGGTAGAGGCTAAACTGGCACAGGTAGAAGAAAAGGATCAATTAACCAATTTTCAACCACCTGTTAGTGGCGAACTGATTATGCAAACTTTTAATTTGCCCCCTTCGCGTATTGTGGGTACTATTAAAGATGAAATTAAAGAGGCCATTTTAGATGGGAAAATAAAGAATAATATTAGCGAAGCAACTCAAATGATGTTGCAATTAGGTGCAAAATATGGCTTAACTTCGCACACTTAAATTCAGTTGCCTTTTAAATATTCGTAAATGAAAACTACTTTTATAATTAGCTTAGTTATCACCTCAAGTTGGGTTAATGCTTTTGGACAAGATTCCACTTCGGTGACTCAAAATAGTAAATCACCCATTTATTGGTTGTTTGATGCGCATTATCGCATGGCCGTTCAGTACAATGATTTTGATGAAGCTAAAAGTGCTTTATACAACCTGGTGTTGATCGAGCCTCAAAACGATTCGTTGCGCTACAACCTGGCTTATCTGTATTACGATGCCGGAAAGTATCCGTCTTCAATTTTGGCCTGTAAAGATATTTTGGCCATGAACCCTAATCACTTAGGCGCGTTAGAACTAAGTGGTGTTTCGTATGAAAACCTGGGTTTAAAAGATAAAGCCTTGGTTAATTATGAAAAACTTTACATGAAAACGAGCAATTTAAATTCGTTATACAAGATGGCTTTTCTGCAATACGACCTTAAAAAATATGCCGAATGTAACGTAAATATTGATTTACTCTTAGAAAAAAAAGAGCTAAATGATGCCAAAGTGGTATTTGATGAAGATGGAAAAAGTGTGGAGTATCCTATGCAAGTAGCTGTTTTAAATTTAAAAGGTCTTGTAAAAAAAGCTCAAGGGCATACGGCCGAGGCCAAAAAAGCTTTTGAAGATGCCTTGGCCATAGCACCGGGTTTTGCATTAGCTAAAAAAAATCTGGCCGAAATTAAATAGATACTAAAGGCCTTGTAGTGGCTGGTAGCCACCTTACCCTGCAACCTTTTATTGAAATTACCTGTGAACCGAAGCAACCCTTCGGTTTTTCTTTTGTCTTTTGTGTAGATTTATATTATTGGAGGCAAAACAACTACATATTCACGCTGACCTGGTTACAGCATGTATGCAAAACAATTCGGTGGCGCAGTATAAAATATACAATTTATACGCCAAGGCAATGTTAAATGTAGCCTATCGATTTTGTACGAATGAGGCTGATGCCGAAGATATTTTGCAAGAAGCCTTTGTAAGTGCTTTTAAAAACATAAAATCATTTAAAGGTACAGCATCGTTTGGAGCCTGGTTAAAACGAATTGTTATTAATACTGCTTTAAATCATTTAAAAACAAAAAAAATTGCCTTCGAAGAAATAAAGGATAGCATGGAGCCGGTAAACGAACCGGAAATAGATTTTGAAAAAGATGAACTTTCAATACAGCGCATACAAGAAGCTATGAAACGCTTACCCCAAGGGTACCGAACGGTGTTAACCCTTTACCTGTTTGAAGGCTACGACCATAACGAAATAGCTGAAATACTTGGGGTAAGTGTTTCTACCTCAAAATCGCAGTATAATAGAGCTAAGCGTAAATTAAAAGAATTTTTGAACGAGCAAATTTATGAACAAGGCTATGGAGGATAAGTTAGAAAAATTTATACGTAATAACCGTACAGCTTTTGATACACAAGAGCCTTCGGAGAAACTTTGGGACAATATACACTTCCAATTGGATGGACGAGTTGAACCAATCAACTATCTTTTTATGTGGCGTGCAGCTGCTGTGTTGCTTTTTATTTGTTCGGTCGGTTTGCTTTTATACATAAACCGGCCGGTGGGCAAAACCACCCCCGAAGTAGCAACCGATGAATTTACAACTACCGAGCAATATTATATTCGGCTAATATCGGAACGACAACAAAGGGTGCTGGCTGTGGCCAATAAATACCCTGATATTGAACAAGATTTTGAATCCGATTGGAAGGCTTTGGATAGTTCTTACAAAGATTTAAAAGAGCAATATACCAAGTACAAAAGCCAGGAAACGCTACATGCCCTTATTCAAAATTTACAAGCCAAGGCTAATCTATTAAATAAGCAAATGGATGTATTACAAACCATACTTGCTGAGCAAAAGAAAAATAACATTGATATATAAACTCTACATCATGAAAAAGATACTAATATTATTTTTTACAGCTATGGCACCTTTTATTGCCTTAGCTCAATACGAAACCACTAAAATAATAAGTAAGGCGTACGATGTAAGTGGGCACGGTAAGCTTTCAATAAATAGCTATTATGGCGATATACATATAGATACCTGGGATAAACCCCGTGTAGAAGTGCATATTGAAATAAAAGTAGTAAAACGCACCGAAAAAGCTTCGAAAGACATGCTAAAAAACATATCTGTTGCTATTGAAGATGATTCTAATGAAAACCTTCGTTTTAGTACTCATATTGATGGAAATATGAATATGAAATCGAACGAAAAGATGAAAATTACTTATACCGTAAGAGCACCCCAATCAATTAATTTTAAAATTGATAATAGTTACGGTAATTTTTATATCTCAGATAATTCAGGAGGAAATGAATTTGCAATATCGTATGGCAGTATTAAGGTAGAAAAATGTACCGGAAAAACAGGTATTAAACTAAATTACGGCAATGGTGAAATTGATAATATAGCTCAAGGCGAATTAAAAATCAATTATTCTAATTTAGATATTTCCGGTTTAGGTAGTAGTACAATTTCTAACAATTACTCTAACATAAATGCAGAAGATGGTAAACAAGTAACAATAGAAAACAGGTATGGGAATTTTAAATTGAAAGAAACAGATGTGCTGTATGGAGGCTCTAAGTATGGTAATGTGAGTTTAAAAAAATTATATAAAGTTCTGGATTTTGATGGCGGAATTAAAGTTGGTTGGATTTCGAAAGATTTTGAACGCATTCGAATAAATGCTAAATATGAAGCTATAGAACTAAATTTTGAAAAAGGTTTTGGAGCCAAATTGCAAGCTGATATGACGTATTGCAAAGTTAAATTTGGTGGTGTACCGTTCGATTACACCCGTTTAAGTGAGAAAAGTAATGCGAGCTACTATGAAGGGCTCATTGGCAACAAAACGCAAGTGGGTAATCGCACAGTTAGTATTACATCGGCTTATGCAAATGCCAAACTTAATTATGCTGAGTAGGTTAAGCTTTTATGTTATCGTGTAGTTTGCCTTGCTCGCAAGTAAGCATACGTTTAGGGTTAGCATCTACCAGCTTAAAATCGTGCGTAGCCATTAAAATAGCCGTACCGCTGTTGTTTATTTGATTGAACAAATCAAAAATACCTTGCGAAACCTCCGGGTCGAGGTTGCCGGTAGGTTCATCGGCCAGCAATATGGTGGGTTCGTTAAGTAAGGCTCGGGCAATTACTATCCGTTGTTGTTCTCCTCCCGATAGTTGAAAGGGCATTTTACCACTTACAGCACCTAAGCCTACTTGCATAAGTACTTCGGCAATTCGTTTTTTTATTTTAGCTCCGTCTTTCCAACCGGTGGCTCGCAACACAAATTTTAAGTTTTCGGCAACGGTACGGTCATTAAACAGCTCAAAGTCTTGAAAAATGATGCCTAGTTTTCTTCGCAACCACGGAATATCGCGTTGTTTTATATTTTTAATTGCATAACCGGCAATGTCAATTTCGCCCAAGCGTAGCGGAATATCGGCATACAAAGTTTTTAATAACGATGATTTTCCACTGCCTGTTTTGCCTACTAAATATACAAACTCGCCTTTTTGAATGGTAAAATTCAGGTTGCTCAGTATGGTTTCATTTTCTTGAAAAATACTGGCATCTTGTACGGTTACAATAGGTTCCGAAGAAAAGTTCATAGAAAAGGTATTTTGGTAAGTTTGCCAAAAGGTAACTCATTTATTAGATTTTGCAAACTTTCCTGGTGATCTTCCAGCCCAAATTTTTCCAAATCGCGTAAGGGGCGGTCGGCTCTAAAGTAGCCAATAAGCACAAATTGTTCGTCACGAAGCTGGATGTAATCCGGTATTTTGGCCTTGCCTTTTATTTTTATGATAAACATAGGCAAGAGTAGTTTAAGCTTGCGACTTTGCGTAATCGGCTAAAAACTTTTGCAGCCCGTTGTTAGTTAGAGGGTGGTTTAGCAAGCCGGTAATTACTTTTAAAGGGCAGGTAGCTACATGGGCACCTATTTCGGCACATTGAATTAAGTGCATGGTATGCCTTACCGAGGCTGCCAACACTTGTGTGCTAAACTGGTAATTAGAAAAAATGGCAACTATTTGGGCAATTAGTTCAGTGCCATCCTGGCTAACATCATCCAGGCGGCCAATAAAAGGCGATACATAAGTAGCTCCTGCTTTTGCGGCCAACAGGGCTTGACCTGCCGAAAATATAAGGGTGCAATTGGTTCGAATCCCTTTATCCGAAAAGTACCTAATGGCTTTTATGCCCTCTTGGGTTACCGGTACTTTTACAACAATTTTAGGGCTTAGGGCAGCCAATGCTTCGCCTTCTTTTACCATGCCTTCAAAATCGGTGGCTATTACTTCGGCACTTACGTTGTCATCTACAATATGGCAAATGGCCTGGTAGTGGGCATTTATATTTTCTTGTCCTTTAATGCCTTCTTTAGCCATTAACGAAGGGTTGGTGGTTACCCCATCTAATATGCCCAGGTTGTGGGCTTCTTGTATTTCGGCCAAGTTAGCAGTATCAATAAAGAATTTCACGTGTAAAAGGTTTTAAACGAGTACTTATAAAAAAGGGCAAACCGAGTATCGCACTGCTACAACCGCCTACCCTTGCTTCCTTCCGGACCTGGGGGAGTTTGGCAGGAGCTAGTCGTACCGATTTGCCGCTGCAAAGTTAAATAGTTTTCCTATTCGTACAGGCTTCTTGCTAAATTTATTTTGAAATAAGCCCCCATTTAGCTTGCATCCAGCTAACGTTAATATTAAGCTACTCCTTGTAAGAGTAGGTTAAATTCGATGGGGTTTCCTTTTTCAAATTCATCAAAGGCCAGGTCGTCATAAATGGTTGAATCGAAATTTCGGGTATTTTGAACTATGTGGCCTGAGGATGAAACTAGTAGTTCGAGCCCTTCCATGGTATCGGGATTGATACGCACTAAAATCTTATCGGAATCGATTTGTTTTTTAAAATATTGGTAAAGCGGGGGCGCCACGTGTTTACAGCTAAGAAGCAAGGTAAAATTTCCGGTGGTTGATGGTTGCGGTTAAAGCCAATACCAAAGGTCAGACAAGTATTGGCGATGCGCTACCTTATAAATTTTCCTGTGCTGGTTGTGTAGGGGCTTGGGGGGCTTTTTCGAGCGAATAGGTAGGGCATGTGTAGCTGGTACACGAGCTTAACACAGTAGCGGTGGCTACAAACGCAATTAATAGAACAAACTTTTTCATCTTTTTTGGGTTTATTTTTTAATAATTCAAAGGTATAGCGAAATTTTAAAAAATATCGTACTTATTAACCCTCATTTTTAGCTAAAGTTTTAACTTAAAACGTACTACGTTAAAACACCTAGTATTGTAAATACCTATTCCTGCTGTTGTATATAAAATTGCCCGGCAAAAGGAAACCCTTTGTTTTACTCGTAGCTTTTAAGCACTAAAGGCATTTCAACTAATTCTCCGTATTCTTCACCGGCTTCTTCCATATCTTCATCTTCTTCCTGGTAATGCCATTCTACCGAAATATCGTGTCCTTCATCGTGGATTTCCTCTAGTTTAAACAAAATATCTAAGATTAGTTTAGAGGAGGCCGTGTTAAAGTAAACCAAGTTAAATTTAACAACTGTTTTATCATTGGGCGATTCAGCATATTGGTCTAGCCAATCCATTACTGGCCCATAAAAGGTGGTTACATCTTCGGGTAACGATTTGCCGGAAAATTCAAAATTGTTATTTGCAGGGTCTAAAACTACTTTTGGGGTATCGTCAGTTGCTTCAATAAGTAATGCTTCCATGTTAAATCTTAGTTAATGTATGTTTTCATTATAAAAAACGATGCAATATCGTTAATTTTTCTGAAGTGGAAATCAATTTTGTTGCCGGTTTTTTTAACAATATCGATAAAACCAAGTCCGGCACCTCCTTTGTCGGAGATTCTGCTTTCCAGGATTTTCTTTTTGTAGTAGGCTTTTATTTCATCTTTATCCATTTGGTTTACCGTTTCAATCATTTCTGTAATTTCGTCTATACGGGAGTTGGCTACCGGGTTTCCGGTAACTACAAAGTAGCCATCGGTTGATTTGCTTACCATAAAGATACCGGTTCCGGGTATTTCGGGTTTACCCGATTCGGCATTGTCAGAGTGTTTTCCAATATTTTGCAGGCACTCTACCATTACATGATACACGCGTTTTTTAATGGGGAGGCTACTTTCTTCTTCGTCCAGGTTTTTTTGGGTTAACGAAGTAAATGTTTTTGTAATATCCTGGTTTACTTCTCCCTCGTAAATAAGCATAATATCATTTTTAACCATGTTTTCGTGAACCGAATACACAAACTCCATAAAGGGGGAGTTACCAAAGTCGTTGCTTTCTTCCATAGCGATTATTTAAAATTTTATACCTATCATTAATACATCATCTATCTGGGAGTTATTTCCCTGCCAAGATTCAAAGGTTTCTTTTACTTTTAGTTGTTGTTGTTGCATGGGCAAGTGCGCATGGGCTTTTAAAAGTTCACGGGTACGTTTAGGACCCAGTTTTAGTTGGTCGGGGCCACCAAACTGATCGGTAAAACCATCGGAGAAAAAGTATATTTGGTCGCCTTCGGTAACCGAAACAATGTGGTTATTAAAGCTGTTTTTGCCTTCGTATTGGTTGCCACCAATGGGGTATTTATCGCCTTTGTATTGTTCCAACTCGCCCTGGCGAATATGGTAAAGTGGTCGGTGCGCTCCGGCATATTGCACTTCATTGTTTTTTAGGTCTATTCTACACATGGCTACGTCCATACCATCGGCTGTTTTGTTTCCGGCTTCATCTTGTTTTAGGGTTTTTACAACTCCCCAGTGTAAATCGTAGAGCAGGCTGGCCGGGTCAATATCTTTTTTGCTTACCAAATCTTTCAAAAGCAAATTACCAATAAGCGACATCATGGCTCCAGGTACACCATGTCCGGTACAATCTACAGCAGCAATATAAATATATTTATCATTTTTGTATAGCCAGGGGAAATCGCCACTTACTACATCTTTGGCCTTAAAGTAAACAAATGAATCTTTAAAGAGTGCTGCAATTTCTTCGGACGAAGGGATAATGGCATGCTGAATGCGTTGGGCGTAGTTTATGCTATCGGTAATGCTTTTATGTTGGGCATCCACCACCTTTTTTGTTTCGGTAAGCTCGTCCAGGGCAGCTCCAAGTTGCTGTTTCATTTCCCGCTCGCGCCAGGTAGCCGATACCAGGTGGGTGTTGGTTACCGTTAGTTCCTCCACATTCATTTTGAGCATTTCGTTTTCCTGCTCAAGTTTTTTTAGTTTTTCTTCCAACGATAACTCCTTCTTCTCCGTACTCATTGCCTAATTGCTTTTATAAATGGTTGGTTTACTTGCCTGTATATTCTTTTAGTTTATCCAGGTACGATTTATCACTTACAAATTGTTTTATTCCTTCAATAAATTTGGCATCTAAAAACCAAACAAACTCAGGGCTAAAATCAATTTCTTCGGTGTGAAACTGCGCACTAATTTGCAAAAAGTATTGGGAATCTGTAGCTCGTGAGAGCAAAAATGGTAAAACTTCTTTTTCGTTCATAACATCCATGTTAGGAACCCCCCCATGCATGCTAAAGCCTAATAAGTTGGCAAACTGCGTAATTACTGAGGCGCTGATAATATTATCGGCTTCTTTAAGAATGGCCTCAGACATTACTGCTTTTTGCTCTTTATCCTCTAAAATAGAGGCAGGCAAACTAATGGTAAGTAGTTTGTTTACTTCGCTTTCGTTAAAAATTAAGTAGCAAACACCTGTTAAGTCTCCTACAATATCGGTAGTAAGTACGTGTATATTGTCGCCTTTTTTTTGTGAAAGAGATTTTACTTTGGAGGCATCTTCTAAAATTAATTCCGAACTACGTATAATTACTTTTTGTTGCGAAAAAAACGAAAGGGAGTCGGCTGCTTTGCCCAAGCCAATATTTATAATTTCTTTGGCAACGTCAGTTTCAATATGATTTAATTGATCCATAATAGGAAGGGCTATTTATTACAAGCTTTATTTACCTTTTCGACTAAGCCTTCCGGGGTAAATGGCTTAACTATATAATCGGCTGCCCCAAGGGCCATGCCTTCGTCCACAACGGATTGCTGCCCAACGGCACTAATCATTACAATGGTAGAGTTTATGCCTTCTTCTTTTAGCACTTTCAGGATGTCCAGCCCAATCATATCGGGTAGCACATTGTCCAGGGTAATTACATCGGGTTCAAGTTCCAGGGCCATTTCAATGGCGGTTTCGCCATCACCGGCCATGCCTACCACATTGTATCCTTCTTCTGTTAACGCATTGTTTATTAGCGTTCGCATGTATAAGGAGTCATCGATAATTAGTACACTCTTGCTCATAATACTTTTGGTTTTGAAATAAGGTCAAAAATAGATATTAATTTTTATTGGTTGCATACAATTAAACAACTAGTTAGTGCATGCACAAGTACGTATGTAGCCTACGTTTAAATACTTATGGCGTTGTGCTATGTATTTTGCATTGGTGTTGTACTTCATACGCAATGGAATAAATCGACATAATTTTATCTACAGCCCTTAATTTAATAGCTTCTTTTGGCATTCCAAAAACAATACAAGTTTTTTCGTTCTGTGCTATGGTAAAAGCACCTGATTTTTTCATTTCTAGGAGCCCTTGAGCTCCATCGTTGCCCATACCTGTCATAATTACGCCCACGGCATTTTTGCCGGCATAGCGGGCTACCGACCTAAACAGTACATCTACCGATGGGCGGTGCCTGTTTACGAGCGGCCCATCGGATATTTCGACATAGTACCTGGCACCGCTTCGTTTAAGCATCATGTGTTTATTGCCGGGCGAAATGAGTGCCTGGCCTCGTAATACGGCATCGCCTGTTTTGGCCTCTTTTACGGTTATTTTACATTGTTCGTTTAGCCTGTCGGCAAATTGTTTGGTAAACAATTCGGGCATATGTTGCACAATAACAATACCCGGGCTATCGAGTGGGAACGACTCTAAAAATGTTTTGAGGGCTTCGGTGCCTCCGGTAGAGGCTCCTACGGCCACAATTTTTTCAGTAGTTTTAACCAGGCTCGAGAGCGACTCATCGGGTTTTTGTAGCATAACATCGGCCGTAAGTTTTGGCTTAACCGATTTAGGTGCCTTAGCCATGGCAATGCGCCTGCGGTGTATTACTGCATGTGAGGCCGCCTTCACTTTGTCGATAAGCATCATGGAGGCTTCTTTACGTTGTTCCGTAGTGTGCAATTGGGGTTTTTGAACTACCTCTACGGCTCCGCTTTCCAGGGCTGCCATGGCGGTTTCGGTACCCGAGGCTGTTAAAGTGGATATGATGATGACCGGTATGGGATGTTGCGACATTATTTTTTTTAGAAAAGTAATGCCATCCATTTTAGGCATTTCAACATCTAAAGTAATTACATCGGGTACAACTTTTTTTATTTGTTCTACCGCCATGTATGGGTCTGAGGCGGTACCAACAATTTCTATTTCCTCATCGGAGGAAAGAATTTCATTTAACGATTGCCTTACAATGGCCGAATCGTCCACAATTAAAACTCTTATTTTTTTATTCACTTTGTTTGGTAATGTATTTCATAAAAACTTCGCCTGTAGCTGTGTTAAAGTTTAGTTTTCGGCCTTTATGGCCTCCCATACTTTTGGCTACTATTTTAATGTTAAGTTCGGCCAAAATTTCTTCGGCTACTTTAATATTTCGTTGCCCAACACCCATTTTATGTTCTAGTTGGTTGGCACCCCCAAATACCTTGGCTACCAGGTTTTCTTTTTTGCTGCCTAATTGTTCTATTTTTTTTACCAGGCTTTCAATGGCAATGTTGCCATATTTTGGAGAGGCTAGTTCGTTGCCATTCCAAAAAGGCAGCATGTAATGGTTTATGCCTCCAATACCCAGGGTTTCGTCAAATAAGCAAACCGCCACACATGAGCCCAGCACGGTGGTAACCATGTGGGGTTCCTTTTTAATAAAAAGGGTAGAGGGGTACAAGTAGTACTTTGGTATGGTGTTGTTGTTATTCAATTATTAAAAAACTTCACCTTCGGTATCATCTTCATCATCAAAAAAGAATACATTGCCACTATCCGAAAAGGTATGCATATCGTTTTCTTCGGCTTGCGGAATGGTAATGCCCATGCTACAGCCTTCGTTAATAATACACTCCACCTGCACCGAGCCTTGCAGCAGTTCCACTTGTGCCTTGGTTACAGTTAATCCTAAGCCATGACCCAGGTGGCTTTTGGTTACTCCGGTTTCTAATTGTACAAACCGGTCGAATATGATGGAGTAATCTTTTTCGTGCATACCAATGCCGGTATCTATTACTTTAATGGTTAGCATTTTGTCTTCTTCGGAACTTATTTCAACGGTTATGCTTCCACTTTCTTTGTTATATTCAATGGCGTTTGATACCAGGTTGCGTACAATGGAGCCCAGCATACCAGCATCGGTAACAAACCCCTGTTGGTATTTACAGTTTAGTTTGGTGGTAAGTTTTTTCTTGGTTATGAGGTGCTCAAATTTGCCTAATACTCCTCTTACTAATGATTCAACATCTACCGTACCAAAGTTGGGTTGTAGTTCTCCGGCTTCCAGTTCAGCGGCTGTAAAAATATTGCGAAGCTGAAAGTCGAGGCTAAAGGCTTCCTGGTGTATGAGGCTTGAGGTGTACATTACTTGTTCCAGATCGCCCGGTTTTTGGCTTAGTTTGCTGGCCAGGCCTAAGATGGATGAAAGCGGGTTGTTTATTTCGTTGCGGATATTGGAAAGAAACTGCGATTTTACCGATTCTGACTTCATCAGTTTTTTGTTTACTTCTTCCAATTGATCCATGAGCCTTTCCTGTTCGCGAACAGCTATCCGGTTTTGTTCGAACCGTTTGGTTAGCTCATCAATTATTTGTTGGTCGGTTAATTTTTTCATATCCGATGTGGTTTAAGGCGTATGTTGATAAATGGTGGGAGCTACTTGTGTAACAGGTGCCACAATGCCGGTGGTTGATTCGGAATGACCCAAAAAAAGGTATCCACCGGGTTTTAGTTTTTTACAAATGGCGTTTATTACTTTTTCTTGTACTGCCCGGTTAAAGTAAATAAGTACGTTTCGGCAAAATACCAGGTCGAAATCGTTGGGTATGCCTACCAAGGGCATGGTAAGGTTAAGGGTGCGGTAGGTAAGGTTTTGTTTTAACTGCCGGCTCACTTTTACAGTTCGCTTTTCTCTGTTTTTGCTTCGTAAAAAGTACTTACGTTTAATATGGAGTGGTATTATTTCCACTCTTTTTTCTTCGTAAATGCCTTTTGAAGCCTTTTGTAATATTTCGTTTGATATATCGGTGCCAAGCATCTCGTAGCTAAAACCACGGTGTTTCTCTTTAAATTCGTTAAGTTCGATAGCAATGGTGTAGGGTTCTTCGCCACTGGAGGCTGCTGCGCTCCACAGTTTTAAGTGCGATGATTGCCTGATAAATTGAGGCAGGAAAGTATCTCTTAAAAATTCAAAATGATGAGGTTCGCGGTAAAAGTCGGTTTTGTTGGTAGAAACGGCATCAATAAAAAACTGTAGCTCACTTGCCTGGCCTTTTTCGCTAAAGAGGTATTCTATATATTCGGCAAATGAGCTAAAGTTGTTTTTTTTTAACCTTTTTTGAAGTCGGCCTTCTAGCAATACTTTTTTAGAATCGGGCATTTGAATGCCATAATTCTTGTGTATAAACTGGCCTAACCGCTTAAATTGGGGTACAGTTAGTTTGGCATGTACGACTTCATTAGGGGTTATCATTTAAAACGAGCCAATTAAAATTTTTCATACTCATCATCTTCAGAATCGTCCAATTTAATTTCCACACCGGTGGTATCGGTGGTGGTGGGTTCTACAGATTCGGCAGGTGCAGCAGGTGCTACCTCGGGGGGAGTATCATTTGCTGCGGGTTCTTCGTGGGTGCCCGAAGTAGCCAGTACGCCTTTGCGGATAGCGGCATCATCTATTTTAAAGAAGGAAATAGCCTGCTTAAGCTCGGCTCCTTTCTTGCTTAGGTCATCGGCATTGTGTGCAATTTCTTCGGAGGCTGATGCGTTGCGTTGCACTACGTTGTTAAGTTCTTGCAGGGCATTGTTAACTTGTTCGGCTCCGGAGTTTTGCTCTTTACTTGCAGCGGTTATTTCTTGTACCAAGCGGGCTGTTTTATCTATATTGGGTACAATGGCTTCGAGCAAATTGCCTGCTTTTTCGGATATTTTAAGGCTTGAACTGGTAAGGTCGTTAATTTCGTTAGCGGCTTCCTGGCTGCGCTCGGCCAGCTTACGCACTTCGGCTGCTACTACGGCAAAGCCTTTGCCATGCTCGCCCGCACGTGCGGCCTCTACAGCTGCGTTTAGTGCCAATAGGTTAGTTTGGCGAGCAATTTCTTCAATAATAGATATTTTATCAGCAATGGTTTTCATTGAATCAACGGTTTGCGCTACAGCTGAGTTACCTTCCTGGATGTCTTCGGAGGCCTGAATGGCAATTTTTTCGGTTTGTTGTGCATTTTCGGTATTTTGCTGAATATTGGCCGACATTTCTTCCATGGAAGCGGCTACTTCTTCGGCCGATGCTGCCTGCTCGGTAGCTCCCAACGATGTTTGTTTGCTGCTTTCTTTAATTTTAGCACTCGATATTCCTATGGAGTCGGAGGTGGCAAATATTACGCCAATGGCATCTTTTAACCGGTCGGTCATTATTAAAAACTGGTTTATCATTTCACCAATTTCATCGTTGTTCGAAACCGTAATTTTTTGTGTTAAATCGCCATTGGCCATGGCTTTTATGGTACTAATGGCTTCGCCTATACGGTTGGTAATACTATTGGATATAAACAGGGCGATAACCACGGCCAGTATAAATACAATAACAGCCGATATAATAATGGTGGTTTTAGATTGGTTGATAATATCAACTACTTTAATGGTAGCTCCTTCGGTTGATTTAATAGCTATCAGGCGGTCGAGTTTTTTGGTAAGTTCTTCGGTTTGTGGGGCTATGGTTGATTCCATTAAGTCCTCGGTTTCGAACATGGTAAGGGGGTCGTTATAACTCTCGAAAGAGGAAAGCGATTGCATAACGGAGTTTTGTGCCTCCATAAGTTTATCAAATTCTTGAATTACATGGGTAAGGGTATCTTTGGTTTCCTTCGACCATTCGGGCATCAGCCCTTCCAGCTTTGCTTTAAGGTCTTTGTATTTGCTTTCATGTATTTCGATAAGTAGCACTTTGGTGTCTTCTTTAGTGCCCACATACACCCAGTTAAACGTGTATTCTTTCGATTTTTTAATGAGGTCGTTAAATTCGTCCAATGCCAGTACATCCTCGCTTTTACCGGCATATAAGTTGGTAATAATTTTTTGTGAATTATTTACCGCATTATACACCAGTGCCGAACTGGCTACAAAAGTGAAAACCAATATGGCAAAGCCAATAATTAGCTTCATTCTCAGTTTCAGATTTCTAAAAGGGTTAATCATTGTATCTAAGTTGTTTAATTTTCAATGGATTTTAATTCAAATACTTTATCGGTATTAATCAGTTGTATAAAGTTATCTTTTACTTTGGCCACTCCTTTTAAAAAGGCTGGGTTAAAGGGTAGGTCCAGGCTTACGGCACTGTTAATGTCATTATCGGCTATTTCAATAATATCGGTAACCGAATCTACGATGGCTCCTACCGACATGTCTTCGCCATTCACCACAACATCCACTACCATAACGGTTGTAATTTTCTGGTTTTCTTTGGATATATCGATGTTAAACTTTAAGCGGGTATCCACCACAGGTAAAATATTGCCTCTAATATTAATAACACCAGCCAGCATTTTTTCGGAGCCTGGTACCGGGGTTATTTTAGGTACGTCTAAAATTTCAACTACTTTATTCGCATCAACGGCTAGTTTTTCTTTGCCCAGCGAAAACGTAAGGTAAATATTAATAAACTGATCGGCTCGGGCAATTTCTTCAAGGGTTTCTTCTTTTTTTGCATCGCGCGATTCTTTAATGGTGGCCAGTTCTTTTTCGGTAAACAGGCTGTCCACATCAATTAGCATA
Source organism: Cyclobacteriaceae bacterium (assembly GCA_026994125.1). Classification (GTDB taxonomy): domain Bacteria; phylum Bacteroidota; class Bacteroidia; order Cytophagales; family Cyclobacteriaceae; genus JAKISE01. The sequence goes on from JALWRJ010000154.1 coordinate 16,396, forward strand.
ATAAAGCGTTCGAGGTAGCGAGAAATGCCTTTGATGTAGTCGGTATTATCGTTACCTACCTGAGGTACTTTTTCGATATCCTCTTCTTCAAAATGCACTACTTCGAGCACTTTATCTACCATAAGGCCTACTTCAATGGCTCCGTCTTGGTGCGCAAGTTCTAAAATAAGGATATTGGCACGGCCACCTTTTTCTCCTTCTTTAAGGTTTAGCCATCGTTGAAAGTTTACAATAGGTAAAAGTTCGTTGTTGTGGTAAATAATGCCTTCGAGCAAATCGGAAGATTTAGGTACATTGGTTAGCTCGGGGGTTTCAATAATTTGATTGAGGTTGGCCAAGTTAACCCCAAATAGTTCGTTATCAATTTCAAACGAAAGGTAGTCGGTACTTACGGTTGTTTCGCTCATGATAGTGTTAGGTCTTCTTGGATATCAACATATTTTCGAATAAGGCGGTTGGTGTCGAACACCAGCGCAATGGTGCCATCGCCCAGTATGGTAGAACCCGAAATGTAGTCCTGGTCTTTAAAATAAACACCCAGGGGTTTAATTACTGCCTGGTATTCGCCCACTATGTGGTCGGTTATTAAGGCAACTCTGTTTTTGCCATTATTTACCACTACAATTTGTTTGGGTAAATCGGCATTCTTAGTATCGGTTATATTAAATATTTCTCTTAAATCTATGTAAGGAATTTGTTCTTCATCCAATTCTAAAATTTTGGTAAATTCGTTTACCTCTTTAGCATTGCGGTAGGTGTAGCATTTATCAATGGCAGCCAGGGGTATTACAAAGGAACCTTCGCCTAGTTCAACCAGTAGTCCATCGATAATAGATAGGGTAAGGGGTAAGGAAATAGTTAGGGTAGTGCCTTCGTTTACCACGCTTTCAATATCTATTTCGCCCCGCAAGGCATTTATGTTTCTGCGTACTACATCCATACCTACGCCACGCCCGGATACATCGGTAACTACCGCAGCAGTTGAGAAGCCTGCATGGAAAATAAGGTTAAACGTTTCTTTTTCGGAAAGGACAGCATCTTCATCAATTACTCCTTTTTCGATAGCCTTGGCACGAATAATTTCGGGGTTGATTCCTTTTCCGTCATCTCTTATTTCAACGTTTACATTGGTGCCTGAATAATAGGCGCGTAAAACGATGGTGCCTTTTTCGGGTTTGCCTAAGGCCAGGCGTTCGTCTTTGCTTTCAATGCCATGGTCGAGGCTATTGCGCAAAATATGCATGAGCGGGTCGGTAAGGCTTTCTATGATTGATTTGTCCAATTCGGTGTCACCTCCTTCGGTTATAAAGGCTATGTCTTTGTTTAATTCTTTCGATATGTCGCGTATCATCCGCTGGAAACGGCCAAACATATTGCTAATAGGTACCAGGGTCATGCCAAAGGCTATATCGCGCAATTGCCTGGATAGTTTTTCTACGTTTTCAGAAATGGTTTCCAATTCTCCGTCATTTTTTTTGTCGGAGTGTAAGCTTAAAGCTGCCTGCGTAGTTATTAGTTCGCTAACCAGGTTCATGAGTTCGTCCAGTTTATCGGAAGAAACACGAATACTGGACACCGTTTTTTCTTTATGGGCAGTTTCGGTTTTGGCCTTGGCTGCTTCTTTTACCTTGTTGGCTAAGGATTTTTTATCCGGTTTGTTGGGTGTTTCTTTAGTGGGTTGCTTAGGGGTTTGCTTAGTTATTGGTAGGCTACTTACATCTAAGGGAGTATGTTCTAATACTGTTTTGTCTAACAGTTCTTTTACTTTTTGGTTGGTTAACAAGTTGCCATTGGCCAGGTGGGTTACATCAATGGTAGAGTTGCCTTCTACAAACACAAATACTTCTTTAATTTGGTTTTCAGATTGCTCAGTAGCCAGCAAAATGCTCCAGCCCGTAAGGCAGTCGGTGGGCGATAGGCCGGTTACATCTTGAACCGGTTCGGTATAGGGTAAGGCCACACAAGTACCCATAGTATGGAGTTCGTCAATTAAATAAAGTGGGTTATTGCCATCGCTAACTACCGATTTTCCTGGCTTAAAATGGATATAATAGGTTTTTAAATTGCTGGTGGGTTCGGTGGTAGCCGGGGTGGGGGTTTCCTGGGGTTGTGCAGGTGCGTTGGCCTCTCCCGTATAGGCTAAAATTTGAACAGTAAGTTGTTTGTGCTTATCTTTATTGGCTGCTTGCTCTAATTCGTGGTCGTCCACAATTTCTTTAATATGATCCATGGAGGCCAGGGTAACATCGATAAGTTCTTTGGAAACCTGTTGTTTTCCTGAGCGAATTAAATCGTACACCGTTTCAAGGTTATGAATAAATTCGGCAATATTGATGAAGCCGAACATGCTGCTGTTACCTTTTAAGGTGTGCATAATTCTAAACACCTCTTCGATAATACTTTTTTCTTCCGGAGTTTCGTCCAACTGTAGCAAGGCTCCTTCGAGTTTATCGAGCAGTTCGTTGGCTTCTTCCAGGTAAACGGCTTTCATGTTATCCATTAGCGCACAAATTTTTTAATTACTCCAATTAGTTTGTCTTCGTCAAAGGGCTTAACCATCCAGGCGGTAGCTCCTGCTTCGCGAGCGGCATTCTTTTTTTCCATTTGCGATTCGGTAGTTAGCATAACAATGGGTAAATGCTTAAAGTTTACATTATTTCTAATGTTTTTTACCATGGTAATGCCATCCATAATGGGCATGTTCAGGTCGGTTACTATCAGTTTTACTTCGGGGGTTAGTTTATCCAGACCATCTTGCCCATTAACGGCTTTAATTACGGTGTAGCCTGCATCGGTTAGGTTAGTGCTTATCAGTTCCCTGATGCTTTCTGAGTCGTCAACTATTAATAAGGTGTTAGACATAAGTTAGGCAGCTTCTTCTTTAAACATTAATTTTCCAAAACCGGCACGTTCAACCACCATTTTAATATCAAAAGGCAGGTCGGCATCTACTTTTATTTTTTTATCCTTAAAGCTATTTATACATATATGTATTAGCTGGATGGGGATTAAATCGAGTTGAGTGATATTGGTTAGTTGAATATCAATAATATCGTAATCGTTAAAGGTAGCCAACAGGCAGTCTTTAATTGCTTCGCCTTCGAGTAGGCTCATAGAGCCCTCAAAAACCAATTTGGTTTTACGTACTGTTTTGCGCCTCGAAGGAATTAGTTTGGCAGTAATGGGAGCATTATCGGTACCTCCAAGCACAATTTTTTCGTTTAAGTTGGCCCTTACCATGGGTGTGGCAGCTTGGGTTGTTTTGGCTTTAGGTGGGGGCGTGCTTTTGGCCTTTGGTTGTGCAGTTGGTTTGGTTTTAGAAACTGCTGCTTTTTTTGCTTTGGGTGTAGCTTTAGTCA
>JALWRJ010000154.1:19764-25665 GCA_026994125.1 Cyclobacteriaceae bacterium
GGCGTTTTGCTCGCAGCTTTGGTTTTTTTTACGCTGTTAGCTTTCGCGTTTGTTTTTTTTGCTTTGGGTGTAGCCTTTTCTTCTTTTTCCTTTTTAGAAGGAATAAGGGTATCTTTTTTAATTCTTTTTAAATTATTGCCTAATGCCATCTTTTATTTACTTAAAGCTAAAAACTCTTTGCCAAATTCGGTGTAGTCTTTGGCACTGTTCGATGTGGGCGCATACGAGATAACACTTTTACCAAACGAGGGCGCCTCGGCTGCTCTTACATTATTTCTAATGCCAGACTTAAATAACCTGATATCGAAATTCTCTTTAATGTAATCGTTTACTTCGCTGCTTAATTTACGTCTTTTATCAATCATAACCGGTAAAATTCCCAATATTTTAAGTTTGGGGTTTAAATTTTCGCGAATTTGAGCAATGGTGCCATAAATTAAATCCAAGCCTTGTAGGCTAAGGGCTGTCATTTGCATGGGTATAATAACCTGATTGCTAAGGGTGAGCGAATTGACCGCAAGTAACGAAAACGAAGGGGGACAATCAATAAGTACAAAGTCGTATGCAGGTAGTTTTTTTAACGTTTTTTTTAATTGCAATTCGCGTTCCTCTATTTGCGCCATCGAAATTTCGATGTTGGCCAGGTCGATAGAAGAGGGGATGATGTCCAGGTTTTCATCCTCAATATGTACAATACTCTCTTTGGCCGTAGCATCGCCCATCAATACATCGCCAATGGTGTGTTTAATTTCGTTAATGCCCAGGGAATAGCTCAGGTTTCCTTGTGGGTCTAAATCTATTAAAAGCACTTTTTTGCCTTTTTTTGCAAGCACTGCCCCCAAGCTGATAACCGTGGTTGTTTTACCTGTACCTCCTTTTTGGTTTACAATCGAAATAAACTTCATTTGACTAAAATATTAATATTGTTCAAATTTAACGAAGGCTTAGCTCTAATTTTTGCAAATACACTAAAAAGGTTTGTTAAAATGTAGAGATTTGTAGTCTGTTTTTTGTGAATAAATAGTTGGTTTAACATCATTTAATTAGATTTATACGATGGAAAAAAGGTTTGATGAAGATTGGCTTACCATGGCCGAAGAAATAGCCCAAATAGGTTATTTTGAGATGGATATTGCCACCGAGCAAATTTATTGTTCTAAAGGAGCTATAAGTATCTTACAAATTGCGTCTGATAAACCCTTTTATTTCAACGATTTAGTAAATTTAATTCATCCTAACGATATTGGTAGGGTACACCGGGCTTCGATGCAGGCAATTAATAACCAAACGGTATTTAGGTTAGAGTTTAGGTTGGGTAATTCGCCTACCGAGCTTATTCATTTGCTGGCTAATGGGCGTGTAAAGCAAAACGAGGCCGGGGAGGCAAAAACCGTGCTTTGGAGTATTCAGGATATTACACGGCAGAAGGCCTACGAGGAAGCCATTGAATTAAGTGAGGCTCGTCTTAAATATGCCGAAAAAATAGCTAAACTAGGAAATTTTGAATGGAATTTAAGAACGAATGCGTTTTTGATTTCGGATGAGATTTACCGTATTTTAGAATTAGACCCGGTTGAGTATGATGGTACTATTGATAATTTTTTACGATTTGTGCATCCTAAAGATTTTGCCAAGGTAAACCAAGCCAGACTTAAAAAAGAAAAAGAGCTGGAAGATAACGATACACCAATTTCGTACCGCATACGAACCGGGGTGCGCAAGGAGATTAAGCATATTTATTCGAAGGGCGAAACCATTGTAGGCCCCGATGGGAAACCCGATAAGCGTATAGGCATAATTATGGATGTTACCCGGCAGGTAAAGCTTGAAGAAAAGCTTAGAAAGGCCAATAAAAAGAAATTGAAGCTGATAGCCGAACGAGAGCGTATTGGAGCCGAAGCCATTATTTTTGGACAGGAGGACGAGCGCCAACGTATGTCTATGGAAATACACGATGGACTGGGGCAAATTTTAACAGCGGTTTATTTTAACCTAAACCACTTGGAGTCGCTTACCGAGCCCTACGAAAACCCCGAAATTGAAAAAAGTTTAAACGAAGTATTTGAGTTGCTGCAAAAATCGAGGACTTCGATACGTGCCATTGCCAATAACCTTATGCCGCAGGTGCTTATGAAATTTGGCTTATTTGGAGCCATACAGGCTTTGGTAGATGAGCTTTTTGCCAACACACCGGCCAAAATATATTTAAAAGCACCCGATAGTAAGATTAGGTATGAACAAAGCCAGGAAATTAGTATTTACAGAATTATTCAGGAAATCTTAAACAACACTGTAAAGCACGCCAAGGCCTCGGAGGTAATGCTGCGTATTTCGATTTATAAAAATTACCTAAATATATACCTGGCCGATGATGGAGTGGGATTTGATTTAAAAAATGCTGAAACAGCCCATTTAAAAAGCAAGGGAATTTCTAATATACGGCAACGAATAAAATTTTTATCGGGTACATTACATGCTAAAATTAAGAATGGTTCAAGGCTTTTCATTCAAATTCCGGTTATTTTACAAGCATAATTGCCAATTCATTTTTATTATTGGTAAAGAAATGTTATTTTTTTGCTATCGAATAGATTTGAACTAAACGTACTGGCTATGAACTCAAAAATAAGACTATTGATGGTGGAAGACCACCAAATTGTAAGTGATGGACTTTTGAAGTTAATCCAGGACGAGGAAGATATAGAAGTTGTAGAAGTGATAGATAATGCGCAGGATGCCTTAACCTATATCGAAAATAATCAGGTGGATATTGTGATGTCGGATATAACCATGCCCGGTATGTCGGGGTTGGAATTTACCCAAATAGTAACCGAAAAATATATTACTCCCAGGGTGTTACTGTTATCGATGCACGAAGACGAAGAGTATGTGTTAACTGCCGTTGATAACGGAGCCATGGGTTACCTGACTAAGGATGTTAAGCGATCGGAACTGCTAAAGGCGATACGTAAAATTGCTTCGGGCGAAAAACATTTTAGCCCAAAAGTTACCGAAATAATGATTACGGGGTATGCGAACCGAGCCTCGCGTGTACGAGCCGACCGGGATAAGCCGGATACCAAATTAACTGAGCGCGAGCAAGAAATACTGGGCTACATAGTAAAGGGATATAGCAATAAACAAATTGGCTACGAACTAGATATTAGCAAACGAACTGTAGATACTCACCGCACCAATATTATGAAAAAACTGGATGCCAAAAACACGGCTATGATTGTAAAAGAGGCCATTGATAGAGGGTTGGTGCCTGAAGACTAACAGGTAGCTGTGCTAAAAAAAATTGTTCTTGAATACAACCGTCTTTTTTTTTAAAAGATGTAGGCAAGTTAGCTGCTTTGCTAAATTTTTAAAACAGGTTTTATAGGCTCTAAACTTCTTTTTAACGACTCCGGACTTTTACATAAACGGTAAGTTTTTATGCCTATAATAAAGCTATTTTTGAGGCAAAGATAACCCTGCCTGCATAGGGGCGGGTAAATAACAACTAACTTTTATTATGCTTTACAAAAAACTAAGTGTGCTGGCTTGTGCGGTGGCCATGATGGCCTGCACAAACGAAAAACAGGTGCAAACTGAGGTTACGGCAATTGAACTGGATAATATGGATTCTACCGTACGCCCAGCCGATGACTTTTTTAAATTCGTAAATGGTAATTGGGTAGCCAATACCGAAATACCGGCCGATCAAGGCAGGTGGGGCAGTTTTAACGAATTACGCGAATACAACAACGATGTGGTGATGGATGTGCTTAAAAAAGCAGCCGAAAGCGGTAAATATGAAGAAGGAACCGACCAGAAAAAAGCAGCAGACTTTTTTAGCATAGGTATGGACTCGTTGCTGGCTGAAAACACGGGCGTAAAACCCGTTGAGAAATTTTTTGAGCAAATTTCTGCCATTACTAATGCAACTGATCTCCAAAAGTATTTATCCATGCAACAACAGTATGGCGGTGGTGCTTTCTTTAATTTTGCCGTTTTTCAAGATTTAAAACAAAGTGATGTAATGGCTGCCTACCTGGCGCAAGGTGGTTTGGGGCTGCCCGATAGAGATTATTATACAAAAACAGATGATAAATCGGTCGAAATCCGGCAAAAATACGAAGCCTTTGTGGCTGATATGTTTATGCGTGTAACCGGTGTGGACGAAGCTACAGCCAAACAACATGCCAAAACTGTAATGGAGTTGGAAACCCAATTGGCTAAAGCATCGATGACTAATGTGGAGCGGAGAAATACCCCCGCTTTATACAATAAAATGGCAGTTGATGAGCTAAGCGGTTTGGCTCCTTCATTTGATTGGCATGCTTACCTAATCGATTTGGGTGCCACACACCTGGATACGCTTATTGTTATGCAACCCAAATTTATTCAAGAATTTGAACATATTATTGCTGAAACACCGGTAAGCAACTGGAAAACCTACTTGCAATGGGCGCTTATAAATAAGAGTGCTAACTATTTAAACCACGATATTGTAAAAGCAAACTTTGATTTTTATGGTACCGAACTCAGGGGTACTAAAGAAATGCGCCCACGATGGAAGCGCGTATTGGGTACTACCAATCGGTTTATGGGCGAAGCCATTGGGAAATTGTATGTTGATGATGCCTTCCCGCCCGAAGCCAAAGCAAGTGCCATTGAAATGGTAGATTATATTAAAAAGGCCTATGCGGCACGGATTAAAAATTTAGATTGGATGACCGACTCTACCAAAGAGCAGGCCCTTGCAAAGCTATCTACCTTTACCGTTAAAATAGGCTATCCGGATAAATGGAAAGACTACTCGATGTTGGAAGTAAAAAATGCGGGGGAGGGCGCTTCGTACATCGATAATGTATTGGCCGCCTCTAAGTTTACATTTCAACGAAATTTAGATAAGCTGGGCAAGCCGGTAGATAAAACCGAGTGGAATATGAACCCACAAACCGTAAATGCTTACTACAACCCCTTGCAAAACGAAATTGTGTTTCCAGCCGGTATTCTACAACCTCCCTTTTATAATTATAAAGCCGATGCGGCCGTAAATTTTGGAGGTATTGGCGCTGTAATAGGACACGAAATATCGCATGGATTTGATGATCAGGGGGCTCGATTTGACCCCGAAGGAAATATGAAAAATTGGTGGACTAAGGAAGATTCGGCTAATTTTAAAGCGCGAAACGGAAAGCTAATAGCTCAGTTTAATGCTTTTGAGCCATTAGATAGTGTGTATGTAAATGGTGCTTTTACCTTAGGCGAAAATATAGGCGACTTAGGCGGTGTAAATGCTGCTTACGATGGGTTGCAATTATACATGGCAGATCATGGGCGGCCAGAAGATATTGATGGTTTAACTGCGGAGCAGCGATTTTTTGTTTCTTGGGCTACCATTTGGCGTATAAAATACCGAGACGAAACCTTGCGAACACAAGTAAATACAGACCCCCATTCGCCAGGTATGTACAGAGCCAACGGGCCCTTGCAAAATATGCCTGCCTTTTATAAGGCCTTTGATGTGAAACCCGGAGATGGCATGTATAGAGATGACAGCGTGAGGGTTGTGATTTGGTAAGAAAAACTTAGTTTCGCTATTTTCTAACGCAGGCTTTCAATAAAGGAAGCCTGTGCTTAGTTGCCTTATCTATGTAATCTTTACCCCTAAAGCCATATTGGTTTTGTAGTGAATAATAGCGATTAAAGATGCTATGCTTGTTATCTAGGGCTTGCTGAAAAACGTCTTGCATATTTACTATCAGTCTGTTAACTTCAAATTTAGGGATTAAAGTGCAAGCTTTTTAAAACAAAACACTTAAAACCCTTGCACTTAAAAATTTTAGAAAATCAATTTTCTAAAATTTTTGACTAGTCGCAAGCACTTCATCCCAGCCTGCCGGCAGGCAC
>JALWRJ010000155.1 GCA_026994125.1 Cyclobacteriaceae bacterium
GCTGGACCCTACGGGTACATCGGAGCGTAATTGCCTGGAAATACCTAAATGTAGATTAGTGCTAAAGCTCTCAAGGCTTACGGGTTCAATATGGTCGGGTTCGAGGTGGTATTTAAAAATATTGAATTGTTGGTTGGTAAGGTTAAATTCAAAAGCATGCCCCCCTTTTAGCTGGTGTACCTCATCAATCATTGTTCCTGCATCGTGGTCGGATAAGCCAAGTACAAAAAATTCACTCAAATAGGTACGGTTAAAACGAAATCCATTTTTCATAAAGCCTTTGAAAGCCTTAGGTTCTGAGGCAAAAACAAAGCTCTTTTTCTCCTTTTTATAATAAAAGGGTTTTATACCTGCCACATCTCGGGCACCAAACAGTTTTCGATTTTTAACATCCAAAATAACAAAAGAAAACATGCCATCGAATTTTGAGAGCATACCTCTTCCCCATAGTTTGTAAGCCGCTAAAATCACTTCGGTATCTGAATTGGTTCTCCATGGGTATTTATCCCCTATTTCCTCCTTTAGTTCAATGTAATTATATATTTCGCCATTAAAAACGATGCTCAATTCATTATCAAAACTAAACATGGGTTGATGCCCGTTTTTTGATAAATCAATAATGGATAACCTTTGATGCCCCAAAGCTATATTGGTATTGGATTGTATGCCTTCAAATTCCTGATGCCTGTAATCGGCACTTTGTCCTCCCCCATCTTTCCAAATAGCCATGCCATAGTCATCGGGGCCTCGGTTAGCTATGGTGTCAAGCATAGATTTGAGTTGTACGTGCGGAGGTAAACTATCGTTGATAGCGCCATGGGTCACAAATCCTGCAATGCCACACATAATTAGCTCAACAATTGATTATAAATTTTTTGGTATGCAGGCGCAAATTTGGAGGCATTAAAGGATTCCTCCATTTTAAGCCTGGCGTTAACGCCCATCTGTTTTACCATTTCTTGGTTTGCAGCCATGGTAAGCATAGCTTGGGATAACTCGCTACTATTACCCGGTGCCAACAACAAACCTGTGGTCTTGTCATCAACAACCTCTGGTATTCCTCCTACGCTGGAAGCAATAACCGGTCTGCCACAAGCGGCAGCCTCGGTAGCAACATTAGGCAGTCCCTCTTCCATTGAAGGAATTATAACTACATTGGTAGTATGATAGGCTTTTATTACTTCCGCAGGGCTTAGTTCTCCAACCAGTTCAACCAACTCCGGGTATTGCAATGTGTTCCGCCACACAAAAAACTCTTCCCTATCTGATTGCGGACCTCCAAAAACCAACGAAGCCTTCCTTTCCTTTAGATTAGCTTCTGCCTCCGACCATGCTTTCATCAAGGTAAGCCCCCCTTTTGTATTCATTTTAGCTGGCAAATTAGGGTACCTATTTAAGCCACCCAAAAATAAGAAACGAACACCTTTTGGAGGGTAGAATTGATTATCACGGAAATTAAATTTATTTAAATTAACTCCTCGGTATATAGCAAGCATTGGAAATTTTACCTTAAAAAGGGTATTAAAACTACGAACTAACGCCATACTATTACCGGTTAGTACATGAATTGAATGAGTTATATTTTTAATATACCTCCACCTAAAAAGCCGGGGCAAGTCAGCATTAATATCGCTTCCCACCAACTGAATCACATGTTTTAGGTCAAATTTTTTCATTAAATAGCTTCCATAAACTCCATAGGTAGCAGCTCCTACGCTATGCACAATTTTGTAATTAGGTATGATGGATTTTAGAAGTAACCAAAGAAAAAAATTA
>JALWRJ010000156.1 GCA_026994125.1 Cyclobacteriaceae bacterium
TTTATTTTGGGTACAAATATTGGTAAGCAGGGAATCAATGGGGGCTAAAATTAATGTGTCTTTTATTTCCCCATTTTGCTTTTCAATTTGTTTCCACATTAAATCACCAAACTTTTCTTCTATGCCTTCTTTAACCTCATTTACATGTAAAATATGCATCCAATCCAACTGCAGGAAAAATAGCCACAAAGCCAGAAAAGCGGCTACAAACAGCAATATTTTATAAACTATTTTTAGCATTGGTTGGATTTACTATTTGGTTACTGATATCGCCATAGAGCCACCAAACTACATGCTTTCCTTTGCGGGTTTGAACAGCCGTGTAAATGGTAGCAGCAAACTCTGCCAGGTTAAACAAAATAGCGGCAAACAGGTAAGCCAGGTACGAATTACTAATGGTTTCGTTACCCCAAATAATGGAAATAGTCCACCAAAAGGCGGTGCTATTTATAAATAGCATAGATAACTGCGATAGTAAAGCCTGCGTACTGTGCCAGCGTACAAAATAGCCTTTTTTACGGGTGCCCAGGTAAAACATAAACGTGGCAATTAAGTTTATAATGGGTATGGGTAACCCCGCCATTAGTGCAATTAACGACATTAAATAAGCCGATGAAGCACCTTCGGCTTCGTGGTCGGTGGGGGGATATACAAATGAATCAATGCTTATCATTTAATTTCCTTTTAGGATATTCCAAATCCAGTTGGCCAGTACCAGCAATATAAGCGGTATGGCATATTGCTTTTTAGTAAGTTGCTGTTCAACCCACTGGTAAGCCTTGTACATACTTGCGCTATGCTGTAATCTATCGGATAGCATCCAAATGGGTGCCACGAGCAAAAAGGAAGCAATTACATACCCCAAAGGGTTCCAGTGCATGGCTTGAAACCAATGGGCCTGCAACAGGGCATGTACCGAACGGGTGCTGCCACATGAGGGGCATGGGTAGCCTGTTGCTATTTTAAATAAACATACTTCTGGCGTTTGCCCTGCACCTGCCCATTGATTGTACCCAAGCCAGACATACCCTACACTTAGTGCCACGCCTGTAAAAGAATAGAATTTGGTGCGAGTTAAAGGCATTAACTTACGGCAACTCTCATTTTTTCAAAGTTTTTTTCGCGTGCTGCTCCCATTATAATAAACCAATCTATCAGGGTCCAAATGCCAAACCCACCGCAAGTAAGCAGTTTGGCTATGCCCAAGCCGGTGTCTCCAATATAAAAGCGATCGATGCCAAAGGTGCCTATTAAAATGGAAATAATTAATGCGGTGGTGGGGTCTTTTAATTGCATTACCTGTAATTTGCCCCAATAGTTATCGTCTAAGGTTAGGAGGCGCTCTCTTATCTGAAAAAGTTGCTGCTCATCAAAAAATTTTGAGTTCGCCATCATAAACATATCTACTTTGTTTGCATCCATAAGTGTTTTTGTTAGGTTAAATATTTAAGCTAAAGTAGGTAAAATAGCTTAATGATACTCTTTATGTGCCTAAATATTTTAGAAATGACAACCCAATCCGTTGAATAAGCTGTTTATAATTGAACAAAAGGTATAAGTAGGGTCTGCTGAGAAAGGCACAAGTACCCTCCTAGTTGGTGGGCAGGCTTTAGAAACATTAACAACCGTCATTCCTGCGTAGGCAGGAATCTTCCCTTGCAGATGATTTTGTAATAACTGAGTCAAAAAGTATAAGTTTTAGCGTATCAATCTTTATAATTTTTTGTGCCATAATTACGGGTTCCTGCTTGCACAGGAATGACGTACAATTTTTATGTGCAAGGGTATTTATAGTTTTGTTTTAAAAAGCTTGCACTTTAACCCTTGAATTTGAAGTTAACAGGCTGATAGTAAATAAGTAAGACGTTTTTCAGCAAGCCCTAAGTAAACCCTTTGAGCAGCAAGGTTTTTTAACCACATGCCTGCTGCAAAGGCAGGTGGTAACCATTCAAATTTTCGGGTTTGTTTGTTCTATGGTTATTTATTGCTATGTATTTAAAACTATCAACCAAGTGCACTATATTTTTGGTTAGCTACTGGTATTATCAATATAATTTTCTGCAATTTTTTCAACTGTTATATGATATTTGTTCCAACTTGTATAAACCTCTACACTCCACCTTTTAATCATTTCTTTAAATTTTTGCTCATTTTGTGAATGATTAATTATATCGGTTATTGTTAGTGAACCTCTTTCTAATGGTCTTGGTGGAATTAAGTACTCATCTAAATGCGTTTGTTTGTATTTGTTTAAACAATTGCTAAGTATAGTAGATGATTTATATGTCCAGTTTATTTTATATTTTAATATCAGATGTAATCTTGTTAGATGTAGATGATTATTCCACCTTCCATGAATTTCAGGATGTTGTAAGGTATGTGCATCAACACTTAGGAACTTATAAATATAATTCTCAGGATTATAGAAATTTAATGAAGCATCAAGTTTATTATTAAATAGGTCAACACAATCTTTTATTCCATCACTTACATTAGCCCCACAAAATTGACACTTTCCCTTTTCGAGAAGTACAACACCATTCTTATTTGCAAAATCTATATAGCTCTGCATTTTTATTCAAATAAATAAATTTTACAAAATTGCTTAATTTCTTCTTTGCTTGATTCGTATGCCTTCCATACAGAAAAGCACCATTTTTTTATCATTTCATCTCTCTTGTTTAATTGGCTTTTAAGAACATCTGATATGGTTATTTTGCCTCGTTTTTCAGGAAGTTTAATTTCAGGTAAATAAGATTTGTGATTTGACAACATTGTGTGTGCTTGTTGAATTTGTTTTCCTGTGTAATTTTTTTCGGTTAATAAATAAAGTCCGACTAGTGAAAAAACCAAACTTATTTTTTTAGTATCCTTATCTGCGGTTTGGGCTGTAAAAGCATCAACAATTAATTGATGAATGAAATAATCGGAATCGGAATGAGAGAATGTGTAAAATGATAATTCCTCAAAAAGTTTACTGTCTGTTGTCATTTGTTATTTTCTTTACCAGTGGCATCGGGTTTTAAGCACAATAAGCCAAATGTAATGTATTTTTGTTGTGCAGTTGTTAGTCTATTTAATTATCTTTTTTTGTACAAACTCGTATAAATTTAATTATTTTATGCCAACAACTTGATACCCATCCGGTATGCTTATTGCGATATGGTATAGCCTTGCATTTTAAATGCTGTAGTGGCTTGGGTATTAATAGGAAAAATAATGGTTCCTTTCTGTTTAGATTTTACTTTAAAAGAGTACGCTTTTTGGTTGCCGTTTTTATCTTGGAGTTGAATGGTCATATCGTTATCCATATTGGCATTTACATATACACGGGTATAGTATATGCTATGGGGTAAGGTTTGCCAATTCCGGGTATCGGCACTTTCGCTGGCCGATGCCAATAGGCTGAGCGCCATACCCAGGCCATCGTTTTCCTGGCTTACTTTTGCCGCAGCTGCTTGTTTAAGGGCTACCCTGCCCAACGATTTGGCAAATTCGAGCATCATACGCTCTTCCAGTACTTTAAATGATATAGCGTTTACATCTTGGAGCAGGTTTAAAGGGTAGGTTTTTCCGTTGTATTCGATGTTGCCTTTTTGGTATAGGCTGGGCCGTTCTACATATTTAGGGAACACTACTTTTATCCAGGTTAAGCCATTTAAATCGGAATCGCCAATGTAAAAAGGAAATGAGAGGCCGTAATCGTTATTGACAAAACTTACCCATCCATTGCCGGTGTAAATAATGGCAAAGTTTATCCCCCATTCGTCTTTTACCGGACCCAGGCCGTTGTTCCAAAGTATTACAGCCTGCACCTGGTTGCTAGAGGGTCTTTGGTAGTTTATATTAAAGAGTTTGACAAACCGGTCACGTTCATCGTAAATACCCGAAAGGTCGGCTGTGCGAATAAGGTCGTGCTTTAATTGCTCCGGCACGGGCATGTTAAAAAGATTTTTATACGACCCTTTGTAAATTCGATAGGCGTTACGGTAAGCAATAAAGGCATTGTTATAGTCGCCTGTGGCATCGTAAATAATACCCATGAGGGTGTGAATAAAAGCATCTTCTTTATACTTATTATCCGACTTATATTTATCGCTGAGTTGTTTAAGGCGGATATCCATGCGTTTGCACTCCACAATGGCTTCATCGTACAAGCCCATTTGGTAGTAATTAAGGGCTTTGTAGTAATTTATCATAAGTTTTTCATGGTCTTCGCCCCGGTAGGTTGACAGGTTGGGGTTTAGTAGTAAGGCGGCTCCTTCTTCAGCCACCTTTTTTTTATCGTCTTCAATAAATAAATCGGCTTTTTCAAAATAGGCATTACTAGCTTCAAAATGCCCCTGCATACTTTCTACCAAACCGGCATTTACCCAAAATAAAAACCTGTTTTTTCCGGTTTCCAGTTTGTCCTGGTTTTCTTTTATCATTATTTCGGCCGCATCCAGGTTGCCATCGCTCACCGATTTATTGAATTTATATACTTTTTGGTAAAAACTGGGTGTAGTACAGCTCCACCCAAAACCAAGTAGTACAAATGTGTATAGGTAAACTTTACGCATGACAAGGTACGTTGACAAGGTACAAGGAAGAGCCTGAAATACCTTTAAAATTAGTTTTTAACGTATTTTTTTATCTCCTTATCACCAATCCAAACTTTTTCGGTGGTTTCCAGGTTTACCAACTCCAGGTTTACCTTATAATTTACCACTTTTTGCTTTTTATATTGGTCGGTAGTAGAGTTAATGGTGCCCATCATCATAAAGTCGGCACCCAGTTCGGCTGCCAGTTTCTTCTGTGTTTCGGGGGTAGCGTTGGTTTGCTGGCGTTCTTTTTCTTCGGTAAGTTTTTCGCGAAACATATCGCTGGAAACCACTCGTACTTTGCCCGAATTGATAAACTCAATCTCTACATCTTTTACAAAGGTTTCGGCTTCGATATGCTCACTGGTTCGGTTTACTATAATGCCGATAATAACCACCGGAGGGCGCTCATTTTTACCTTCAAACCTCGTGAGCCAGGGTTTGCTTAGCACATCACGGCTCATTTGTTCGGCTACTTGTTTTGAATCGGTATCGTTCCAGCGTCCACTTAAATCTATTTGTTCGGCCGGATCGACCCGGGTTACTTTACGGGTAGCGCAGTGGGTAAAGAAAACAGCAATAGCCAATAGTAATACTGTTTTTAGGGTTTTGTTTACTAACATGTGAGTAGTTTTTAGTGTAAAAAATTAACGAAATACAATTTTACCTTTCGGGTTAGGCGAAATACGTTTCAGGTATAACTCAGATTTAGAAAGGCGTTTAATCCGATACACCGTATTTTCAAGTCGGTTGGTGGCATCTCTGGCATCGTGTATAAGCAGCAGTTCTTTTCCATTAAGTACCCATTTACCGGACATATATTCGTAATCGTTGTTTTTATAGCCAAACTTATGGTCGATACCTAACGAAAACTCGTTGCCAACTTCCAACCTGAATCCGTCCATTTTTTTTAGTTTACCTAATTTTTTACGCTTTACGTCCACAATCGTCCATTTTTTAGCCGTAAGCAGGCTTTCCTGTTGCCGTTTGTTACGTTCTTGTGCTAAAGTAGTTGCAGAGGTTGACAGAGTTACAATTAAACCCAGTACTGAAACTTTAAAATAAAAGATGGTTTTCATAATTTGTTTTTAAATGTTAAAATTCGCACAAAATTGCCTAACATCCAAGCGGCTATAGAAGGCTGGCAATAAATTCGCGGCTTGTTCCTAAATTTAGTTCCTTTAGGTATGCACTTCCAATAATCGCGCCATTTGCATACTTAAAGGCTTCTTTTACCATTTTTTTGGTAGAAATGCCAAAGCCAATCATGGTAGGCGACTTTAACTTATAGCTTTTAATCCGCTGAAAATAAGCCAATTGTACAGCTGTAAATAAAGTGTTATCGCCCCCGGTAATAGAATTGTCTGACACCATGTATAAAAAGGCGGTACAGGCATTATCTAACTTTTTAATGCGTTCTTTTGAGGTTTTTGGAGTTACTAAAAACGCTATTCTTATTTGGTATTGCTCAAATAATTTGCGGTATTGCTGGTTGTATATTTCAACCGGTAAATCCGGAATGATGAGGCCATCAACCCCCACCCGTTGGCAATGGCTCAAAAACGTATCCATACCCATTTGCAACAACTGGTTTAGATAGCCCATCATTAGCAGTGGCGTATAAGGATGCTTTGCCCTAATTTGTTGGGTTTGTTTAAAAATATGTTTTAGAGTAATTCCATTTTCCAGGGCTACCCTGCTGGTTTCTTGAATTACAGGGCCATCGGCCAGTGGGTCGGAATAGGGCAACCCAATTTCTAGTATATCTACACCTTGCGTTAGCAATTCATTAGCCAGGCCGGGTAAGCTGTTTAGGTTAGGATAACCGGCTGTGATAAAGATATTTAACAATGGTTTACCGGTAGCGAATGCGTTAGCTATTCTGTTCATTTTGGCTGTAAGTTAAGTAGGTGTTCATGTCTTTGTCGCCCCTGCCCGACAGATTAATTACAATATGATGGTCGGGGCTAAAGGTTCGTTTGTTTAAGATGGCCAAGGCATGGGCTGATTCTAAAGCTGGTATAATGCCTTCGAGTCGGCTAAGTAACCGGGCGGCCTGGATGGCTTCATTATCGGTGGCATGCATAGCTTCGCATCGTTTGGTGTGCATTAAATTTGCCAGCATAGGCCCTATTCCGGGGTAGTCCAGGCCGGCTGATATAGAATAAGGTTCTTGTATTTGCCCTTCCTTGTTTTGCATAAGCATGGTTTTATTGCCATGAATTATACCTTCGCTGCCCAAAGCAAAGCTGGCAGCCGAATGTGCTGTATGAATGCCTTTACCGGCTGCTTCTACGGCTATTAGGTTTACCTGGTGGTCTTCGATAAAATGATAAAAAGCACCGGCTGCATTGCTGCCTCCCCCAACACATGCAACTACGTAATCGGGTTTGGGGTAGTTGTACTGTTTAGGTAGCTGCTCTTTTATTTCCTGGCTGATGACAGATTGCAAACGAGCCACCAAATCGGGGTACGGATGCGGCCCCACTACCGAACCTATCAGGTAGTAGGTATCCGGATGGGCTATCCAATACCTGATAGCCTCGTTGGTGGCATCTTTTAAGGTTTTACTGCCCGAAGTAGCCGGCACCACTTCGGCTCCTAACATTTTCATTCGTGCCACATTAGGTGCCTGGCGTTCTATATCTACACTACCCATAAATACTTTGCAAGGCAAACCTACTAAAGCGCAAGCGGTGGCTGTGGCCACCCCATGCTGGCC
>JALWRJ010000157.1 GCA_026994125.1 Cyclobacteriaceae bacterium
ATCCTTATCCGGCCTCAGTTGGGCGATATTTAAGAGGGACAGCCCTATTTGCTTTTTGTCTTGCTTGTGTAAATGGGTTGCTTACTGCAACACCTAAAAATATTTTCAATAACAGCTGTTTTAGCTATTAAATCAGCACTTAAACTGCTACATTTGTAGGATATTTTTTACCTAATTATGAGCGAAGAAAAGAAACCATCAAAACAAGACTATTCGGCAGGTAATATCCAGGTATTAGAAGGCCTGGAAGCAGTTCGTAAACGCCCGGCCATGTATATTGGCGATGTAGGTCAAAAAGGGCTCCATCATCTTATTTGGGAGGTAGTGGATAACTCCATAGACGAAGCCCTGGCCGGCCATTGCGATACCATTAATGTAACTATTCATAAAGGAGATTCTATTACTGTTAGCGATAATGGGCGGGGTATTCCTACTGATATGCACCCAAAAGAAAAACGCTCGGCTCTAGAAGTGGTTATGACCGTGTTGCATGCCGGTGGTAAATTTGATAAAGACACCTATAAAGTTTCGGGTGGATTGCACGGGGTAGGCGTTAGTTGTGTAAATGCGCTAAGCTCTATGTTGCACGTTACGGTGCACCGCAATGGTAAAGTGTACGAACAAGAATATTCCGAAGGAAAACCAAAATATGCCGTAAAAGAAACCGGCAAAACCGATAAGCGGGGAACTACCGTTACTTTTCAGCCCGATACCAGTATTTTTCATGTATCGGAGTACCATTACGATACCGTGGCTACACGATTGCGCGAATTGGCCTTCCTGAACTCCGGGATTACCCTGGAACTTACCGATGAACGCGAAAAAGGTGAAGACGGTAATTACTTAAGCGATACTTTTTTCTCGGAAGGTGGTTTAGCCGAGTTTGTAACCTACCTGGACAGCAGCCGCGAAAGTTTAATTCCGGCACCTATTTACATGGAGAATGATAAAAGCGAAGTACCGGTAGAAGTGGCACTTAGCTACAATACTTCGTACACCGAAAATGTGGTATCCTATGTAAATAATATCAACACCATAGAAGGAGGTACGCATGTTTCGGGTTTTCGGAGGGCGCTTACACGTACCTTAAAATCGTATGCCGATAAATCGGGTATGCTCGATAAGGTAAAAGTAGATATAGCCGGAGATGATTTTAGAGAAGGGCTTACAGCCGTAATTTCGGTGAAAGTGGCCGAACCTCAGTTTGAAGGCCAGACTAAAACCAAACTGGGCAATAACGAAGCCATGGGTGCGGTAGATAATGCCGTTAGCCAGATGCTACAAGACTACCTGGAAGAAAATCCTAAAGAAGCTAAACAAATTGTAAACAAAGTTATTTTAGCGGCTCAGGCCCGCCATGCTGCACGTAAAGCACGCGAAATGGTACAGCGCAAAAATGTGCTTACCGGAACCGGTTTGCCAGGTAAACTGGCCGATTGCTCTAATAACGACCCCGTGGTATCGGAACTTTACCTGGTAGAGGGCGACTCGGCCGGTGGCTCGGCTAAACAAGGGCGCGACCGTAACTTTCAGGCTATTTTGCCCTTACGTGGTAAAATATTAAATGTTGAAAAAGCACAGGAACACCGTATTTACGATAATGATGAAATTAAAAATATTATTACGGCTTTGGGTGTAAAATTTGGTACCGAAGACAGTGAAAAAGCTCTTAATATGGAAAAGCTTCGTTACCATAAAATTGTCATTATGACCGATGCCGATGTGGATGGTAGCCACATTCGCACCTTGATTTTAACATTCTTTTTCAGGTATATGCGCGAGCTTATCGAAAACGGATATTTATACATTGCATTGCCACCGCTATACCAGTTAAAAAAAGGGAAACAAATGCGCTATTGCTGGACTGAAGACGAACGGGAACGCATTACCCGAGAGCTAGGTGGCGAAAACGAAGATTCGGTAAGTGTACAGCGTTATAAAGGGCTTGGAGAGATGAACCCTGAACAACTCTGGGAAACCACCATGAACCCCCATAACCGTAGTTTTAAGCAGGTTACCATTGAATCGGCTGCCGAGGCCGACCACCTGTTTTCGATGCTGATGGGCGATGAGGTGGCTCCTCGCAGAGATTTTATTGAGAAAAATGCACGCTACGCTAAAGTGGATATTTAAGGTTTAAAATAAGGTATATTTATCCGTTACAAGGAGGCATGCATTAAGTGGCTGTTTTTTTAGGTTGCCATGCAACCTTTTGGTTCAATACATTATCATTACTAAAACAACCTTAATTAATCAGGCCATGCGGATGATATTTACCTTTTTATTGCTTTTTTCTACAATAACATTACAAGCACAAAAATTTACAAAAACCATAGCGCCCTATAGCAAACTAAAGGTAGCACGTGGTATCGAAGTAACCTTGGTTAAATCCGAAAGCAAGCAAGCGCATTTTGATATACAAGGTTTGTTAAAAAGCGATATAATTATAGAGCAAGACGAGGGAGCACTAAGCTTGAAAGTACGTACTCGTGGACTTTGGGAACTTATGGAAGCCAATAGTTGGTGGGTAAAAGTAACATTGCCTTTCGATTCGCTTACCGAAATAAGTGTAACCACCGGTGCCAGGGTCAAATCTAGTGATGAGATAGCCGGTCCATCCATTAATTTGGTAAACAAAATGGGAGCAGAGCTCGATTTGCAGCTTAATACGGCCAAACTTGACCTGGTTACAAGCATGGGGTCGGTAAATTTATTGGCCGGCAAAGCTCGCGAACTGATAATTGATGCCGATATGGGAGCCGAAGTAGAAGCCTTTCAAATGCAAACACGGTATGCAACTGTTGAGTCGGGCAAAGGGGCAACTGTTGAGGTAAGCTGCGAATTTGAGTTTGATGGATTTGCTCGTATGGGAGGCGAAATAACCGTAAAAGGCAACCCTCAAAATGTTTTTCAGCGTGAATCCATGGGCGGATATATAGGAATAAACCAGTAGGCTATAGCTTAAAATAATTTATGCTGGCTGTAAGGTTATGCGCCATTTCTTTTAACGTATCTGCTTCAGAGGTTATTTGTTCCGAAATGGTGGCATTAGATTGAATAATGGAATTTAATTCATTCATAGCTAATTTAATTTGCTCGGCTGCCAATTTTTGTTCTACACTGTGTTGAGCTATTTCGGTAGCCAGTTTGGTGGTTTTTTCCAGGTTGGGTACTACCTCATCCATTTGTTTGGCCGATTCCTCCGATAGTTGCACATTGCGTTCGGCAATGGTGTTAATGGTAATGGCCGAATCGTTACTGCTTTCAGCCAGGTTTCGTACTTCGTGGGCTACTACGGCAAATCCTTTGCCATATTCCCCGGCACGGGCGGCTTCTACCGAAGCATTTAAGGCCAACATATTTGTTTGGCTTACAATTTCCGAAATAAAATCAATGTTTTCATCAATTTTATGCATACCCGAAAGCGATTCCTTGATAAGCTTATACGATTCAAGCACCTGCGCAAACGATTCGCTGGTGAGTTTATCCGCTGCCTGGGCATCGTCTGCATTTTTCTCAATAGCGTTTGTCATCTGTTCTACCGAAGCCACCACTTCCTCCGATGAACTGCTTTGCTGGATGGCTCCGCGGCTAATATTGCCCGAACTATTGGCCAGCATATTGCTGCTTTGATGTATGGTTACGGCATGGGTTTTTATGGCAGTAACAATGCTGCGTAACTTAGTAGCCATACTGTTTAGGCTGGCGGCCAATAACCCAAGCTCGTTTCGGTGGTTATTGTGTAGGGTGGCTTTTAAATCTCCTCCGGTAAATTGGGTGGTAAGCTCTTTAATAGCCCCAAGTTGGTTCGATATGGTACTGCTAATATACATAATAGGCACAACCAATTGGATAACAGCTGTAATACCAATAACCAATGTCTTTTCAGCTATGCTACCTGCATTTAGTTGGTTATTTAATTGCTCAATATAAGCCATCATGTAGGTAGAAGTAACAAACAAGCCTGCCAGGCCTATCGATCCATTAATGGCAATAAAGCTAAACTTGAAGAAAAAACTATGTATGTTTTTATCTTCAATAACCGGAATGTGGGCACTGTAGGCTTCAATTCTATTACTTAAAAAAAGAATAATAAATAGCGAATTTAATACACTGCTGGAAGAAGAAAGAACCAATAAAGGGGTAATCATGCGCTCTTCCACATGCATGCCTTTCATAATTAAATAAGGCCCGGCAATAGCTAAAACCAGCGAAAGTGCTAAAAACATTTCAGGAAACCATCGCATGGTTTGTTGCACCCCTACTAAATTATGCTGTTTGTAACTTTGTGTAATAGAACCGAGTATATAGCTCAGCAAAAAGTACCCGGAAGCAAAGGCAATAAGGCCAAAGAGCAACGTTCGGACATCTGTTAAAAAAGCAAAAAGTAATTCGTTAGAAACCCAGGAAGTAAACCAGGTATAAAAAACGGTGCTGGCAAGAGGTGCAATTACACCCAAGCCACCTAAAAATTGGATTTTTGCCTTTAATGTTTTATTAAAACCATCCATGGTAACACTTGTTTTGTTACAGCAAAGTTAGGTTACAATACGCAGTATATTTTTTTTTAAGCCAACCATTTGGCTCCGTAAAAATACTTAGGGCGTATCCGTATAAAGTAGGTATTTTCGCCTCATGGCCTTATATTGCTCTAATTTTGGCTTCCAACCGACTTCTATTTGTTCCATAGATGCTCCTTGTAATATTTTTTTCCGTAACGAGGAGTTTCCGGCCAGTTTATCAAAAAACGAGGGCGAAGTAAAAAATGAGTCGGTTGGATTTTTTTGGTAAAATTCAACGAGCCATTTTAATGAAAATGTGGTTTCGGTGGGCTTTAATCGTAAATCAACTCCATAGCATTTTTTATTTTGATGTTTAGGATGCCTGGCTGAACCTGGCATGCTTACAGGCGTAAAACTAAAGGTGCCATAACTGCTATCGGGGTAGCCTATCACCTGAAAAGGGAAGGGGGTGCCCCTGCCTATGCTTAGTTGGGTGGGTTCCAGCAAACATAACGATGGATAAAGGAGTACCGCTCGCTGATTGGGTAGGTTAGGCGAAGGTTTTACCGGCAAGGTGTAAAGGGTTTGGTGGGTATAGCCCTGCACTTTAACCACTTTAAGCGGGCAGGTAAGGTGGTCGGGCAGCCAATGTTCGCCATTTATCATGGTGGCCAATTCGCCTACCGTAAGGCCGTGCACAATAGGTATGGGGTGCATGCCTACAAACGATTGGTAAGCCATTTCCAGCACTGGTCCGGCTACGTAGTGCCCGTTCGGGTTTGGCCTGTCGAGCACAATAAACAATTTGTTTTCCCGGGCGCAAGACTCCATTACATAGTGCATGGTGCTAATATAGGTGTAAAACCGGGCGCCCACATCCTGTATATCAAACACTACCACATCAATATCTTGTAAATCCTGATGGCTTGGTTTTCGGTGTGCGCCATACAGCGAAACAATGGGTAAGCCCGTTTTTTTATCCACTCCGTTGGTTAGATGCTCACCGGCATCTGCCGTGCCCCTAAACCCATGCTCAGGAGCAAATATTGTTTTAATTTCAATGCCCAGTGCCAGCAGGCTGTCTACCAAATGCTTTTTGCCTACCCGCGATGTTTGATTAACCACCAGGGCTACCCGTTTGCCTTGTAGCAAGGGGAGGTATTCCTTAAACCGACCAGCCCCAACAGTAAGTTTGGGTGTGGTTGCGCTACCAGGGTGCTGGTGGTGGAGGTTAGTTTTGGGTTGGCAACTTAGTACATGTAATGCCAACCAGGCAATCCATATAATTAAAGGCATACTATTTTAATTTATGGAACCAAGATAGCACATATTTAGCTACCATCTTTACTATTAAAATGATTTTATTCCGATTCTATTCTACCTGCAAGTATCTACCGGTATAGTAGCAAAAAGACCTCTATGTAATTTGTATCACAGTTTTAAAGCAAATTCTATTCGAGTTTTGCTCTTAAATAAACATTTTATATAGCATGGGCTTACTATCCTTTTTAGGCAAACAAGAAAAACCCGATTTAAAATCCCTGATGGAACAAGGGGCACTAATAGTAGATGTACGAACCCCGGGAGAATATAATACGGGTCATATTGTGGGATCAAAAAACATTCCACTCGATGCCTTGCCAACTTATTTTGACGAGCTAAAAAAACTGGGTGTTCCCATTATTACCTGTTGTGCCTCTGGCATGCGCAGTGGTGTAGCCACTAGTCAGCTGCAAGTAGTGGGTATTAAATCTGTTAACGGAGGCTCCTGGTATAGTGTAAAATTAGAGACCAACCAAGCATGTAACTAATGGCTACTGCTGCAACCTATCAACTTACCGATTTTAAGCACGATGTTATCGAGCGTAGCCACCAACTACCCGTATTGGTAGATTATTGGGCGAGTTGGTGTGGCCCATGCAAATTTTTAGGGCCTATTATTGAAAAGCTGGCTAGCGAGGCAGATGGTAAGTGGGAATTGGTTAAAGTTAATACCGAAGAACACCCCGACATTGCAGCCGAATGGGGCATACGTGGTATTCCTAATTTAAAGCTTTTTTACAAAGGCAAAGTAATTGCCGATGTGGCCGGTGCCATGGCAGAGCCCGAAATGCGTCATTGGTTAAACGAAAAATTGCCTTCTAAGGCCAAATCGTTGGCTATGGAGGCATCCGAGCTTATTGCCCAGGGGCATACCGAACAAGGAATACCTTTATTAGAACGAGCTATTCGGTTAGACCACAACCTTACTGAAGCCAAACTTTTACTAGCTAAGCTAACCGTTTGGCAAAATCCAGGCCAGATAGCAGATTTGGTGCATGATATAAGGCATGTAGAAGAAGCCGAAGAATTAATTATGCTGGCCAATTTTATGATGCTTAACCCCAACGATTTACCTGTAGCAAAAGTTCGCTCCCACCTGGTGGAGGCGCAACAATGGCTCGCCAAAGGCGAAACAGCTAAAGCCGTGGAACAACTAATTGATAGCATTATACTAAACAAAGCCTACCAAAACGAGCTTGCCCGCAAGTTAGTTATAGCTATTTTTCATACCTTAGGGGAAACAAACAACATTACCCGAACTTACAGGCGTACCTTTGATATGGCTTTGTATTAAATTTACAATGAAACTAAAAAATTACATATTCATAACAGTTTTTGCCCTGTTGGGTAGTACCTTAATGTATATGTACTACTTTTTTATTGGCTGTAAATCAGGCACTTGTCTGATTACTTCCAGCCCAGCCATTAGCAGTGGGTATGGATTGCTATTGGGAGGACTGGTAGGTAGCAGCCTAA
>JALWRJ010000158.1 GCA_026994125.1 Cyclobacteriaceae bacterium
TGCTTTTTAGGTTCTTTTTTGGCTCTGATTTTCCTCTTTAGTTCGGCTTGGCTCACTACAAATTTGGTGGTGTTTAAAATGGGGCTTTTCCCTCCCTCAATATCCGCATAAATGCAAGGGGAATGGTAGTTTCCGCTCTTTTCCATTTGTTAGTTAATTTATTTTTTCGTTCCGATTTTCTGCCCTTATTTTACGCTTTTAATAACCCATAAAAGCAGTAAGAAAAGATGAAAAATTTACACATCCACAACAGCAATTTTATCACGTTTAAAGATGATTTTTTAACCGTAGATATTTTGGGCGGAGTAGATTTACAAAACATTGAAAGAATGATTTGCACACTTCGTGTGTCTTATCAAGATTATCCACCATTTAGAACAACCCTTGATTTATACAACGACCACCAAACCGATAAACTCATTAGAACGCTTTGCGACAAATGGGAACTGCAACTTTTAGAGGTGTCAAAATCATTGCACAGCCTTATTTTACAGCTTGAAACTTACCGACTGGAACAGCTTAGATACACAGGAAAAAACACAGCAAAAGGTTTTGAACTTTCCACAGAAGATAAAAAACAAGCCTTGAAAATGCTAAAATCTAAAAATCTACTTGCACAGCTTACCAAACAATTAAACACAACAGGAATAATCGGAGAAGATGAAAACGCCCAAATTTTATTTATGGCAATGGCTTCTTACCGCTTTAACAACCCTTTTTCGGTTATCTGTTTAGCAAAAAGCGGAATAGGAAAAAGCTACATTTTGCAAAAATTAGCCGAATGTATGCCTACTGGTGCGTACAGCTTCCACACTCAAATAAGTGCCAATGCCTTGTATTATTTTGACAGCCACCAAATAGATAAAAAAGTATTGTTTATTGAGGATTTAGAATGGACTACCCAAATGCTCCAACCACTCGCCACACTCCAAACACAAGGCAAACTCATTAAAACAAGAGCCACCAAAAACAAAGACGGAATGTTACACTCTACCACCTTTGAAGTATCGGGCAATTTATGTTTACTCGCTTGTGCTTACTCCGATAAAAACTACGAAAATTTATCACTTCCTTTTTTAATGCTCCACCTGAACCACAGCCACCAACAAGATATTACAATAATGAACTATCAAAAACAGCTAAAAGCCAACTTGATAAAATTAGATGAAGTAAAACAAGTTCAACACCAATTAAAATGCCTTATTGCTTCTTTAGAAAATGTATCAATAATCAACCCTTTTGCACCATTAATCGAACTACCCGAAGATATTGCCCACCCGAGAAAATCACTTTTATTGCTCTTAAATTTTATTGAAATCATTACCTTTTTTCATCAACACCAAAGAGAACAAACCGCAGATAAAAACACAGGCGAAATTTTTATAAAAACCGCTCCCGAAGATGTAGAACTTGCCTTTAAACTCCTTAAAAACTCCTTGTTCCGCAGAGCCGATGAACTAAGCACCACCGCAAGAGGTTTTTATCATTGGTTAACCAGTTATTTAAAAGAAGCCAAAACCCAACAATTTACCGCCCTTGACATACGCAAAGCCAAAGCTATACACCCAAGAACACTAAACCGATATTTGCAAGAACTTAAACTTTATTCATACATAAAAGTAACAGGAGGCAACAAACACCGAGAGGGATTTGTTTACCAACTTACCCAATTTGGCAACCAAACAGACGTACAAAACCGCATTGAACAAGCACTAAAAAACAACCTTTCTAAAATCAAAGCCTTTGCAGAACAAAAACCAAACCACACCA
>JALWRJ010000159.1 GCA_026994125.1 Cyclobacteriaceae bacterium
CAAGCATTTACAGAAAAACATGGCTAATACAGTTTTAGTAACCGGAGGTGCCGGATTTATTGGCGCCAATTTTATACCTTTTTATTTAAAGGCTAATCCGCATACACATGTGGTAAACTTAGATTTTCTTACTTATGCAGGCGACTTAGCTAACTTAGCTGAAGTAGAGCAAAACGAGCGATACACCTTTATTAAAGGCGATATCAGAGATTATAACTTTATTGAATCCTTGTTCGAAAAGTACAACTTTGATACAGTATTTCACTTTGCAGCTGAAAGCCATGTAGATAACTCCATTACCGGCCCTAAAGCCTTTATCGAAACCAATGTAAACGGCACCTTTAACTTGTTGGAGGTGGCTCGCAATAAGTGGATGGAAGCCCCCTTTGAAGTTAAAAAAGGCTATGAAAACCACAGGTTCCACCATGTTTCTACCGATGAAGTATATGGCAGCCTGGGTAAAGCAGGCTTGTTTACCGAAACAACCCCCTATGCCCCTAACAGCCCTTATAGTGCCTCTAAAGCCTCTTCCGATTTTTTGGTACGCTCTTATTTTCACACCTATGGCCTAAATGTGGTAACCACCAACTGCTCTAATAATTACGGGCCCAAACAACACGATGAAAAACTAATACCCACCATCATTCGTAAGGCCTTAGCACAGGAGCTCATTCCTATTTATGGGGACGGTAAAAATGTACGTGATTGGCTGTATGTGCTAGACCACTGCAAAGGAATTGCCCTGGCCTGCCAAAAGGGGAAAGCCGGTGAAACCTATAATATTGGTGGTAAAAATGAGCGCAACAACTTGTACATTGTAGATAAAATTTGCCAGATTTTGGATGCAAAACGACCGGCTCAAACCGGAAAATCATACAAAGAGCTGATCAGCTTTGTGAAAGACCGCCCTGGGCACGACAGGCGCTATGCCATTGATGCCTCAAAAATAGAAACCCAATTAGGTTGGCAAGCCGATGAAGATTTTGAATCGGGGATTCTAAAAACGGTAGATTGGTATTTGGATAAATATAGGTAGGTATTTCCTCCACCTATATCTTGGCTGAAATACTTTTTTGTTAATATGGATTAACAAAAAATGAGTATATTTGTTAATATAGATTAACAAAATGAAAAAAAATTAATGATCTGAGTTTGATGTAAGAATTGCACTAATCTATCTAATAATCAAAAACTTACGTCATTGCGATGAATAAAGTTCAACGAAATGAAGAAGCATCTCTTACGAATGATGAGATAGCAAAAATTATTCACTAAGACTTGTAACCTTTGCAATGATGTTCTGATTTTTAGAGATTCATGTTCTTCTATAAAGAAAGCTCTGGTTAATAATATTACAAACAGAAATAAACCACTATTTGGCTTTTTGTATTGAACTAATACATTAAGATTTTTAGTATTTGCTTTAAATTACTTACTTCCTGTCTATTTTTGCCTTGCAATGATTTTTCTAATTGACCTACACCCCTAGTTTGAAAGTAACATTTGTTTTTGGCACCCGGCCCGAGGCCATCAAAATGGCACCACTTATCAAGGCCTTTCAGCAGGACGCAGCTATGCAGGTAGTGGTAGCTGTTAGCGGCCAGCATAAAGAAATGCTGTACCAGGTACTTAATTTTTTCGAAATTAAGCCCGATTACGACCTGGAACTCATGCAGCCCAACCAAACCATTTATGATATTACATCTAAGGCTTTATTGGGGTTAAAACCTATACTAGATAAAGAAAAACCTGATTTAATTTTTGTGCAA
>JALWRJ010000160.1 GCA_026994125.1 Cyclobacteriaceae bacterium
AGCCATTATTTTTACATTATTGGCCACGCCATCAATACCAATGCCATTGCCCCGCTTGGCTGCAATAATGCCCGATACGTGGGTGCCATGAAAATTATCTGTGTCATTGGCAATTACATCGTTATTGCCATACCCAACTTCTTTTAAGTTATTGGGCTGGTCGCCTACAATTTTTCGAGAGTCAAACTCCAGGTTATACGAGTAATTTACCTGGTTGCCATAATGTTCGATGGCTCCATCCAGGCTTTCAATTACTTCTTGTATAGGGGTATCTTGAATACGAGGTAGCAAAAATTGCATAAACTGCACGGCATTGGTTACCACTTTGTCTTCCGATTTAACCTCTTTAACTGTTTCTAAGGTTAGGCTGTCCACATCTAAATAGGCCGTAAGCAATTGGTGGTAACGACCAATGGAGTGCTGTAAGCTATCGTAAAATTTGTACTGTGTTTCTGCTTTTTCGGCATCGGCCAGGTATGCATCACGTACCTCAACCCAGTACAGATAGTCTGCTTTTTTCGAGGGCTTTTTGTTCTCGTAAAGGGGTTGCAACCGCCTGTATTCGCGGGTAACTTCGTAGGTGTCGGGCCCTACATTATGGCCGTCTTTGCCTCCAATAAAATTCCATCCGTGTACATCATCCACAAATCCGTTGTGGTCATCATCTATGCCATTACCGGCTATTTCATCGGTATTAGTCCAAACTACGTCCTTTAAGTCTTCGTGGTCAATATCAATGCCCGAATCAATTACTGCCACAATTACCGTTTTAGAAGGCCTTCCTTTAAGGTATTCGTAGGCTTTTTCGGTGCTTACTCCGTTTACTTGCTGTGTAAGCGCATCTTGGTTAAACCAATTTTGTGGTGGTTGTTCTTGCGCTAAAGTGCTGGTAGTGATGGTAAAAAATACCCATAAGGCTACCAGGTGCTGTTTTACTTTCATGTTTGGTTACTAAAATTTAAAAATAATTATGTATCGAAATGCAATTATACAAGTATTGCACTTAATCAGTGCCATCATTTATATTAATGGTAAAGGCATCCTTCTTGCTTATATATTTTCCGCAAAGCACGCAAAGTGCTGCGCAAAGGTGTTGGGGGGTACTTCAAATCGACATTCAGAGTTCGACATTCCATATTCATTATTCTTTTTTTACGTTCTAAGATTTTATCGCAAAGCACGCTAACCTTTTTTATTCTTGAACCATTCATAAAAAGAGCGGGTTACAAAGTAAGCGATGCAAATTCTAAAAATCTTTTTGGCGTAATTATTTCAGTAAGAGCGTTTGGATAGATATTGGAAAATGCCCGGCTTACTATAAATTTCTTTTTAGAATTCCATCTAAATTCGTAGGCAGATAGATTTGACTCATTGAGTTCTATGTAGTCCACTTTGTTTTTATTGTAATTTCTCCAAAAAAACTTTTTACTTTTGGCCTCATCCAGGCGTTCATTTTCATGCGTTCGCTAATCATAAAATTTTCAAACAATTCCCCTTGGTCAGTGCGAATAGCTAGTGCATCCAGGTTAGAAATAATGGCATTTTGAACTCCATTATCGCAAAAAAAAGATTTTGCTCATTTTGTTTACCTCCTTCCGATGGTTGGTTGTGTAAGCTTTTAATCGAAAAATTACAAATGATTTTTCGAGCAAATTGATATATGATTCAACTGTTTCAGAATTTACACTTAGCTGTTTGCTAAGCTCATGTATTGAGACCTTCGAGCCTATTCGGTAGGCAAGTAATTTAAGTAGCCGGCATCGGGT
>JALWRJ010000161.1 GCA_026994125.1 Cyclobacteriaceae bacterium
AGTTTATATATATGAATGGTAAATATAATATTATAAATTATATTTTTACTACAATTAAACATATATTTATAACATCACCAAGGGGCTGAATCAAGAAAACGTTTGCTTTATTATGAACTAAGCATGCGGCATTTGCTTTTTAGGCAAAAAAAAAGAGGAAGCAATGCTTCCTCTTTTTTTATAAAGGTAAAAAAACGGTTAGTTTCTTTCAGGTTTAGGCAATAGCACCTTGCGCGACAACCTAAATTTACCCGACTTAGGATCTACCCCAATGAGTTTAACCCGTATTTCTTCTCCTACTTCGAGCACGCCTTCCATTTTTTCGATACGTTCCCATTTAATTTCAGAAATATGCAATAAGCCTTCTTTACCGGGCATAAACTCAACAAACGCACCAAAAGGCACTACCGATTTTACAATTCCATCATACTCTTCGCCTTCTTCGGGCTGGGCCACAATGGCTTTTATTTTACCTACGGCTATATCCATAGCTTCCTGATTAGGCGAGAATACGGTTACTTTACCGCCTTCTTCTACCTCTTCAATAATTACCGTGGCACCTGATTCTTTTTGTATTTCCTGCACAATTTTACCACCGGGACCTATTACCGCACCAATTAAATCGCGAGGAATGTTAATGACGTAATTTTGAGGTGCATTGCTTTTAAGGGATTTATTAGGCTCTGAAATGGTTTCTTTCATTTTACCCAAAATGTGCAAACGCCCCTTTTTGGCTTGTTCAAGTGCTTCTTTTAGCACTTCGTACGATAGGCCATCCACTTTAATATCCATTTGGCATGCGGTTATGCCTTTTTCGCTTCCGGTTACTTTAAAATCCATATCGCCCAGGTGGTCTTCATCCCCTAGAATATCGGATAAAATGGCATATTTTCCGGTTTCAGCATCCGAAATCATACCCATGGCAATCCCAGATACAGGGGCTTTAATTTGCACCCCGGCATCCATCAATGCCAAGGTACCGGCACATACCGTAGCCATAGATGACGAACCGTTAGATTCTAAGATATCGGATACAATACGGATGGTGTAAGGAAACTCCTCTTCGGAAGGTAACATTGGTTTAATAGCGCGGTAAGCCAGGTTGCCATGCCCCACTTCTCTGCGGCTTGTACCTCGGTTAGGGCGAGCCTCACCCGTAGAAAAAGGAGGAAAATTATAGTGCAACATAAACTTATTATAGCCTTTGTTTAAGGCGCTATCAATCATTTGTTCATCTAATTTAGAACCCAAAGTAACTGTTGAAAGCGATTGGGTTTCGCCACGTGTAAACACAGCCGAGCCATGAGGCATAGGCAGGTAATTAACCTCGCTCCAAATAGGACGAATTTCATCAAATGCCCTACCGTCCATACGTACTTTTTCGTTTAGCACTACATTTCGAGCAGCTTCTTTTTCTACATCGTGGTAATACTTTTTGAGCAATTCAATATCTGTTTCGCTGTCCTCGGGCAGGCTTTCGATGTATTCATCTCTAATGGCCTGTAGTTTTTCTGCTCGCTCAGCCTTGTTTTTAATTTGCGATTTGTACACCTCGTATACTTTATCGTATAATTCGGTTTTAACAGCTTTGGCTAGGTCTTCATCGTTGGTTTCATGGTCATAAGCACGTTTTTCTACGTTACCGGTTTCGATGGTAAGTTCTTTTTGCGCTTTGCAATGCAGTTTAATATTATCGTGTGCCAGTTTAAGGGCCTCGAGCAATACTGATTCATCCACTTCCTTAAACTCCCCTTCTACCATCATA
>JALWRJ010000162.1 GCA_026994125.1 Cyclobacteriaceae bacterium
AAATGGAGCTGTACCTCGTAAAGTATCTAAAAAAGACAAAATTGGTTATCATACCTGGTTAAACGATTCGATGCTATATGTGTTTGTTGTGGGAGGAAAAAACAGCCCTAACACGTTACAAAGCATTGAATTACCCGCTGATAAGGCAAGCAAGGTAGCTGAAAACCCCGGGGTTACCCTACAAAAAATACCCGGTACCGAAAAAATAAGCTTTGTGGATATGACTGATAAAAAGAACTGGCAAATAAAATCGTACGACCCGGCTACCCATAAAATTGAACCTATTATTAATACCGTTACCAACCTCAACGAATATTATTGCTGGACCCCAAGTGGGGTGTTGCTTTCGGGTAATGGCAGTAAATTATACAAGTTTAATCCTCAAAAAGATGAAAACTGGGTTGAATTGGCCGATTTAAGTGACTATGGGATTAAAAAGTTTACCCGTTTGGCCGTAAGCCCAAAAGCCGATTTAATTGCCATTGTAGTAAGTGAAGAATAATCGTATAATTAATAATCTAACTATTACACAGATGAACAAATCATTCGTATTAATTTTAATTTTTTGCCTAGCCACAGGGCTAAGTGCTTTGGCTCAGAACTATTCGATTAGTAATGACGAATCGAAGTTATCGGTATTTGGCTCTTCTACCCTACACGATTGGAAGCTGAACGCTGGAAAAATAATTGGCCACGCACAATTTGATTTTGATGGCAAAGAGCTAAAAAATATCAAATCCCTAAATATTGAAATTCCGGTAGCGCACTTATCGAGCGGATTAGATGCCCTTGACAACCACATGCAAAAAGCAATGACAGCCAACAACGCTACAGTGGTAACCTTTATTTTAAGCAAAGTAACAAGCCTTACCAGCAATAGCATTGGTGGTTATACGGTGCAAGCCGATGGTAAAATTTCCATCATTAAAAATACGAATCCGGTAAGCTTGCAAGGCACCATTCAGCTGAACGATGATGGCAGTATTAGAATATTTGGCGAAACAGAAATGAGCATGACCGATTACGAAGTTGAACCGCCTCAGGCAGAGATGGGTTCGATACAAACAGAAAACAATGTAAAGGTTGTTTTTGATGTGGTATTTAAAAAATAATGCTTTTTATTCTGGTAAAATAAATGCTTCCTTTGGTAAAGGAAGCATTTATTTTTTAACCCAAACTAAAACTTTTAACACACATAGATAAAAATACTGATTAACAATAGGTTATATTTTTATTTTTAGACTAAACTAAAACTATAAAATTGATTTAATCAGCCACGGACATCACGCTTATGAAGGCTCGAGACGTATTTAATAAACACCTGGCTCCTACCTCGCCCATGCCCTTGGGTTTAGAAATAAGCCACGCTCAAGGAGTACATATATACACTACTGATGGACGCACCTACCTGGACATGATAGCCGGCATTGGCGTGGCCTCGGTTGGGCATGCCCATGCACAAGTAATAGCCGCAGTAAAAATACAATTAGAAAAGCATGCCCATGTAATGGTGTATGGCGAGTACATTCAAGAACCGGTTAACCAACTGGCGCAAACACTAGCCGGGCTACTCCCCCATAAATTACAAACCTGCTACTTTGTAAACTCAGGCACCGAGGCCAACGAAGCCGCCCTAAAACTAGCCAAGCGAGCTACCGGCCGCACGCAACTTATTGCCTTTGAAAAAGGGTACCACGGCAACACACATGGCAGTATGAGCGTATCGGCTAACGAAACTAAAAAGCAACCCTACCGCCCCTTAGTACCCGGCACACGTTTTATTCCTTTTAATAGTGTAGAAGCCTTGCAAGCAATTACCGAAGAAACTGCCGGAGTAATTATTGAACCTATCCAGGGCGATGCCGGAGTGCGCATACCCAGCCAGGAATTTTTGGAGGCATTGCGAGAACGATGTACCCAAACAGGCAGCTTGCTTATTTTTGATGAAGTGCAAACCGGAATGGGACGTACCGGTAAAATGTTTGCCTTTGAACATTACCAGGTAATACCCGATATACTAACGTTGGCAAAAGGGCTTGGTGGAGGATTGCCCATTGGAGCTTTTATTGCCTCGCACCGTTTAATGCAGCTGCTGAGCCACCACCCTATGCTAGGGCATATTACTACGTTTGGTGGCAATCCGGTTTGTTGTGCAAGTGCCCTGGCTACAACGTTAATTATTACCCAGCCTGGTTTTTTAGCTAATATTGAACCTAAAGGGCAACTGATTGAGCAACTATTACAAAATCACCCTAACGTAGCAGCCATCCGCAGGAAAGGCTTAATGTTGGCGGTAGAGTTAGCCTCCGAACAGCAAGTAGATGAGCTAATAAACTATTGTTTGGCGCATGGTGTAATTATATATTGGTTTTTATCTACTCGAAATAGTTTTCGCATTTCGCCCCCACTTACCATAACCAGTAACGAGATTAAGGAAGCTTGCCGGGTAATACAAGCCGGCCTGGATAAGTTGAACTAAACCTGCCCCCTCCTATTCTACGGTTGTTGTTGTACCTTTGAGGTATATGCGATTTACTCAGTATTTAATAGCTCCAGAAATAAAACAAAGCCTGAAAGAACTTGGCTATAAAAAACCTACCGATATACAATACAAGGCCATCCCCTCCATTTTAAAGGGCGAAGATGTACTAGCCATTGCCCAAACAGGCACAGGAAAAACCGCTGCGTTTGTTATTCCTGTTTTACACCTGATACACCAGCGCAAAACATCTAAGCGATCGGAAGGTATTAAATGCCTGGTTATGGTACCTACCCACGAACTAGCCGAACAAGTAAGCCAGGTATTTACCACCTTGGGCAGGCATACCCGGGTAAAAGCGTATCCCTTAATTGGCGGCACCAATCAAGATCCTCAAATTAAAAAACTAACCCAAGGGGTGGATGTACTGGTTGCCACCCCCGGTCGTATGTTCGATTTAATTAGCCAGGGCTATTTAAAGCTAAACCGCATTGAGACCCTGATTCTTGATGAAGCCGACCACATGCTGGCCTTGGGTTTTATTAAGGATATTAAAGATTTGATGCGACATATTCCCAAGTACAGACAAACCTTATTTTTTTCGGCCACTATAAACCCCGAGATTAAAAAACTGGCCTATAAACTGGTAAAAAATGCCCTTCGTATTCAGCTTTCACCTAAAGACCCTGTAGCGAAGAACATTAGCCACGGGGTACTTTTTATACCTATGGATGATAAACGTTTCTTTTTGGAACGCTTTGTAAAAGAAAATCCCGACAGCAAAATTTTAACCTTTGTGCGTACTAAAGTACGAGCCGAACGGGTAGTAAATGCCATGAATCGGGTAGGCATTGAAGCCATCAGTATCCATAGCGATAAAACACACGAAGAGCGCAAATTGGCATTAACAAAATTTAAAACCGGAGGAATTAAATTACTGATAGCCACAGATATTAGCGCCCGGGGCATTGATATACCCAATGTGGAATTTGTAATTAACTACGACTTACCCGAAGAAGCTGAAAACTATGTGCACCGTGTGGGCCGTACCGGGCGAGGGAGAAATAAGGGGCAGGCCATTTCGTTTTGCAGCCCGGCAGAAAAGGAAACACTTTCTACCATAGAATCGTTTTTAACTAAGCCCATAGAAAAGTTGCATGTATCTAAAGCCGAGCATCAGGAAACCATTGCATTAAGTAACGAACAAGAGAACGATTGGCGAAAATTAATGAAAGAAGCAAAACAGGGAAATAAAAAGTGAAAAATTGGTGTTCGGTGTTGGGCGTAGAACTTACACCAACTTCATCATTCTTCATCCGGTGTTCAACTTTCATTATTTATTATTACCATAGTGTTTTTAACCCAAAAAAGCCGGGCTGCTATTCCCGGCTTTTTATCCAGTTAGTTTATAAAGTTTACTTCTTTTTAAACTCCTCGAAAGTTTTTAGTTTTAAACTTTCCATTTGTGCACTAAAGGCTGATTTTTCTATTTTTCCCAGCTGCTTATTTTTAATTTGCTCATACGTAGATTTAGCCTCATTAAATGTATTGGTAACTACTTTTAAATTAGCCAATTGCGAATTAGAAGGAGGCGTATAATTGCTTACAACCACACTGTACAAATCGGCAATTTTTTCACGCAACTGAGGTTCTGCACTTCCCACATAATTATCTCCGGTGGTAATAACCAGTCGCTTTTTAAGGGCTTCCAGGTCATTAATTAAGGCTTGTGCCTTCTTTTTACTCTTGGGGTTAGCCTCCATTACTTTTTGGGCATAGGCAATGGTTTCATCTACCTGGTACACCATGTAGGCCAGGTCTTCGGTCATGTGGTAAAGCTTCATAATGGTTTCTTGCTGCAATGCTCTATCGGCTTCTGACAAGCCCGATTTGGGGTCGTACACCACTTCAATTTGAGAGGAATAGTCCTTTTTACCTTTATGCATAACTACCTGGTAGGTACCGGCAGGTACCCGAGGCGAAGAAAACCCACCAAATGTAAAAGTTTTACCTTTGGCCACCTTTGGGTTTTTCATGTGGTAATTCCAGGTTACAATATTAATACCCTTTTGTTTAGCTGCATCCAGCTTAACTACTTCATTACCCTTCATATCTTTTATTTCCATGCTCATTTTACCGAAAGTATGACGCTTTTTAAGGTAATACACAATTTTGGCGCTGGTTATGGGGTTGGGTCCAATGTACTGGCTCCCATTGCTTCCTCCTCCAAATCCGCTTTCTTCTTTCATAACAAAAGGCTTAGTGTCAAAAAAGTGCACGTCCTGGGCCAGCACTTCCTGGGTTAGCTGTCGTAAGGGGCTTATATCATCAATAATAATCACGCCCCTGCCGTGGGTGCCCATTACTAAATCGTTGGTTTTGCGCTGTAGCGCCATGGAATGCACCGCCACAGCCGGCATATTGTTGGTAAACTTATTCCAATGCCTACCACCATCAATAGTTACATACAAACCAAATTCGGTACCTAAAAACAACAGGTTTTCATTTTCGTAGTCTTCTTGCACACTTCGGGCAAATCCATGAATATCATCGGTAACCAATGACTTCCATGATTGGCCAAAATCTGTTGTTTTATACAAATAGGTCGTTTTATCGTTGGTGGTATGGCCTTCGAATACGGCATAGGCAGTACCTTTAGAAAAGTTGCCGGCTGCCACCTGGTAGCACCAGGTATTTTTAGGCAGCCCGGGCACATTAGCAATTACATTTGTCCAATTTTTACCTCCATCGCGTGTTACTTGCACATTTCCATCATCGGTGCCTACCCAAATTATGTTTTCGTCTAAAGGCGATTCGGATACCGTAAAAATGGTACAATGGTTTTCTGCACCTGAATTATCTTTCGAAAGCCCTCCTGATTCTTCCTGATTTTGCTTGGCCGGGTCGTTAGTGGTTAAATCGGGTGAAATAATTTTCCAATTACTACCCATATCGTCACTTTTATGCAAAAACTGACTTCCTAAATAAAATCGATCGGGGTTATTGGGGCTTAATTGCATAGCGGCATTCCAGTTAAACCTTAGTTTGGGTTGTCCCTCTTCCTGAAAGGGTTTAATATCGCTGGTTTGGTTTTTCTCTACATCGTAACGCCAAACACCTTGCGCGCCTTGCATTTCGGAATAAATAATCTTTTTGGTAGGATGCCTGTACACCCGAAAACCATCGCCATAGCCTACATTATTCCAATCGCGTGCTTCAATACCGCCCGGGCTGGCCGAAGGGCCATACCAGGAGCCGTTATCTTGCAGGCCACCGTAAATATTATAGGGTTCTTCGTTATCCACACTAATGTGGTAAAACTGCGATACAGGCAGGTTATTAACCATTTCCATGGTGGTACCGCGGTTCCATGAACGGTACACTCCCCCATCAGTAGCGGCATACAACCTTTCC
Organism: Cyclobacteriaceae bacterium; assembly: GCA_026994125.1. Lineage (GTDB taxonomy): Bacteria > Bacteroidota > Bacteroidia > Cytophagales > Cyclobacteriaceae > JAKISE01. The sequence goes on from JALWRJ010000162.1 coordinate 5,894, forward strand.
GAATTATGAATATCGAACCAAAAATCATGAATATCGGGATGCATACTGCCCATATTTTTAAAGGTTTTACCTCCGTCCTGGCTTATAGAACCAAAGAGCCCTCCTTTAATAAGGATATCCGGATTGCGCGGATCTACCACAATACGTGAAAAATAAAACGGACGTACTACTAAACCAAAATCTTTGTTAAGGTATTCCCAACTTTCACCTCCATCGGTTGATTTATACAAGCCTTTATCCTTTTCGGACTCTACGGCCGCATATAGAATATCGGGGTTTGAAGGAGCTAATGCAAAAGCAAACCTCCCTAATTTTCCTTTTGGAAAACCATTATGTATTTTTTTCCAGGTTTTTCCTCCATCAGTAGTTTTATAAAGGGCGCTATTTTCACCTCCAGAGCTAAACGACCAGGCCGTTCTACGAAACTCCCAAAAGGCGGCATACATGATGTTGGGATCACGAGGATCCATCACCAAATCGGAGCATCCCACATTGGGCTTACCGGCCAGAATTTGCTCCCAGGTATCCCCACCATCAGTGGTTTTGTACACGCCTCGTTCATCGCTATCGCCCCAAAGGGCTCCTAACACACCTACATACACTTCATCGGTATTGGTTGGGTTTATTTGAATGCTACTAATGCGGTCGGAGTTTTCAAAACCCACTTTTTTCCAATTGCTGCCTCCATCTACAGTTTTAAACAGTCCATCGCCCACCGAAGTACTGTTACGTGTCCATACTTCACCGGTACCTGCCCAAATAACCAAATCGGGATTTTTAGGGTCGATTGCTATGGTGCCAATAGATTGTACGTGTTCGTCAAAAATTGAAGAAAACGAAGAACCTCCATCTACAGAACGCCAAATACCGCCTCCGGCAGTACCTGCATAAATTACCTTATCATTGGTAGGGTGCCCTACCAAATCGGACACACGGCCACTCATAAGGGCAGGGCCAATTTGCCGGGCTTTTAAGGCACCAAATAGTGCCTTACCCGATAATACTATTTCGTTTTGGGCTATACCGCTGGTACTTACCAATACGGCCAGTACCCATGCTGTTATTGTCTTTTTCATAGGAATATTGTTTTTAGGATGTTAGCACCTGCCTTGTAAAATGACAGGTAGCTTTTTAGGTTTCTATCTCATAGGTTTACCGGCTTAAGAATGCAGCAATTTGCTTTTGAACAAACACTTGCCTTGCTAATGCAATGCATTGCCGGTTAAAGAAACATTAGCCAACCAATGGTTATTCGGTAGGGAATTCAAATTCAGCCATATCCACCTCGGGGTTAAGCTCAATTTTACTAATTTTAATGGTTTGCCCCCCCATA
>JALWRJ010000163.1 GCA_026994125.1 Cyclobacteriaceae bacterium
ATATATACCCTATTCCATCCAATGGTAATGTAACCATTGATTATAATTTAACAACCTCTAGCGAAGTTGTGTTGGATATTATGACGGTTGCCGGGCAAAAAGTAAAATCGTATAACCTGGGTAAAAAAGCTACGGGGAATTACCGCTTAAAATTAAGTGAGCTTACGCTCGAAAACGGACTTTATATTTTTGCATTAAAAACCAATAGCGGCATAACTACCAAACGTGTGATTATGAATAGGTAATAAGTTACTGCCTATATAGCACAAAACGCCCGGCTAAAAACCGGGCGTTTTTAATTTCTCAATTATAAAAAAGCCATCCTGACCTTGGTTTTGGTACAAAGGCATAAACATAAAGCCATTGTAAGGGCTTAGGATTTGCTTGCTTTGTGTGGTAGCCAGGGGCTGTCCTTTTTTAATGGGTTGGAAATTTACAAAACCCGGAAGCATTTTAAAACCCGGTTGGTTAGCGGGCTCGCGATGTATAATTTGGTAGGCATCGTTATAATTTGGATGTAGCCCGCTTAGCAAGGTTAGTTTTCCTTCATAGTTAGGTACGTTGTGTTGTGCAAGTGCACCACTGGTAACTAAAACCATCCAAATGAGGGCTTCGTGGATACGTACCGAATTGGGGTCATCGTGCTGACCGGCCTCAAACACCATGGCGCCAAAATTAATATGATCCAGGTAGTGCAGCAAAGTGCCTTTGAGATAATCGTCCAGGTTTACGATAAATGGTATGGGTAGGAGCCTGGCAAAGGCAATGCTTTGGTGCATTTTATCAATGGCAGCAAAAGGTGCCGAAAAAGATGAGGTAGTGTGCAAATCGATAAAGTAACGGTGCTCTGCCGGTTTCCCTTTTACAAACTTTATCAATTTGTTGTCGATGGCTATCATTTCCTCTACCTCAGGGGTTATTTCATTTGTATCAAATCCTCCGTTATGCAGCTTGTAGATATGATCGGGTGTCCATAACCTGTTTAAGTCTTGGGTTATATAACGCATACCTGCATGGAGCGCCTGCACATTACCAATGATGGCTAACAGGTTTCCTTTTAGAGGTATGTTTTGCTTTTGCAATGTGTTTAATACATTAACCAGTGCAATAACTCCCGAGGGTTCGTTCCCATGAATGCCTCCACTAAATACCAAGGTGGGACCCTGATTGCCACTTTCTATTTTGCCAATAAGCCGGCTTTTATGTGCTAGTATGTTGAGTGCGGCTTGCTTAAGTTGCTTCATTTAATTTTTAAATTTCCCCGAAAGATGTACCACATGTACAATTTCCCGTTCACTAATCATGCCTGCCAGTTTGTTGTTGGTTAGTACAGGCAAGCAACCAATGTTTTTTTCGGCCATAATTTTTACGGCTTCGGCTGTAGATGTTTCGGGCGACACCGTAACCACATCGGTTACCATAATATCTTTTACAATGATATCATTTTTCCAGCCTTCTTGCACAAGTTTTGTCAACATGCGGGAGGCAATAAGCCCAACGAGTTCATGTTTGCTGTTTTCAACTGCAATATACCTAACATTTCGCCAAACCATCATGTGTATAACAAGCTCTAAAATGTCATCTTCGTGGACAGTAGGTATATCGGTACTCATAATTTGCTCTACCGTATGAAAATGATTGTGGCGGTGCTTGGGTGCATTTTGTAACAAAGGCCAGTTATGTACAGGCTGGCCGGTGTTTTCTTGTGTATGCATACTGCGGGTAAGGTTTACATTGGCTTCAAAAGGGGTGGCATTTGTTAAAAATGAGTTAAAGTTTTTTAGTGCCCAGGTAGCCCCGGTCATGCCGGATTTTGCCCGGGCTTCAATTATGCCCAAGTAAGTGTTAATGTCATTGGTAGCTATTTTTCTTTTTAACAAACCATTTTTAGCCCAGGGTAAGCAGTAGGATAAAATAAACTCGCTGGCCAATATGGTTTTCCCCATCCACTTAACATTAGTTTCTAACCCCATACGAGCTGCATTATAAAAATTATACCGGGCATCTTCATAGTCCATCAGTTGATCTATTTGCTGGTATTCATTGGGCATGCCCTCCATCAGCCCCAACCAAAAGGCAGCATTGGCTATCTCGTCAAGGGTAGTTGGGCCGGCCGGTAAGTAGCGGTTTTCAATCCGTAGGTGAGGTTGTTTATTAGCAGAAATACCATAACATACCCGGTTCCACATATATACCGTGCCGCTGTGCATGCACAGGGCTGATAGCTTGGGGGTGCTGTTATGGGCAATTGCTTCCAGGCTGTCTTCCGAAATTTCAGGTGCAAACAGTGGGTTAAACCGAGTAATATTGTTTTGGTATAACTCAATAACCGATTGCTTAATCCAGCCATTGCCAAAGGTAACCCTGGGCTCCAGGTCGCGCTTTAAATGGGTAGTGTTGCGCATGTCTATACTTTGTTGAAACAAGGCAATACGTGTTTCGGACCACAGCCTTTTGCCACCTAACAAGGGCGAATTGGCACTGATAGCCAGCACAGGGCCGGCAATAGCCAAGGCCCAGTTGTAGGCTTGTTTAAACCGATGGGGCGTAAGCTGGTAATGTACCTGAAAGCTGGTGTTACAGGCTTCAAATAATATATTGGGGTGGTAGGCTTTAAGCTCATCAATGCCTTGTATATGTACTTCAAACCCGGTGTTTTTTTGCCCTTTAATCATATCGTTAAGGGCTTTATACCTTGGGTTGGGTGTCATATTTTTAAATTGCAAATGCCCGGCATTTATGGTTGGTAAAATACCGGTAAGCAGTATGTGGGTATCAAACTTTTGAGCTGCTTTTTTAACCTTGGCTAGCAATTGATTTAACTGGCCATGCATTTGGCTAAAGCAGGTTCCTCTAAACTCGAACGGATCAAGATTTATTTCCAGATTAAACCGACCTAATTCAGTGGTAAAATGGGGATCGTTTACCTCCTCTAAAATTTTGTCATAATTCATGGCCGGGTACCAATCTTTACCTACCAGCCCCATTTCCTGCTCGGCACCTATGCGTAAGGTATCCTCTTCAAATTTATTTTGGTTGATAAGTAATTCCAGCGCTTTTAAATCATTTAGCAGACTTTTGGTAAAGGCTTGGCGTTTTTTTGCATCATTAAAGGTGCTTACTTTTTGATCTCCCATAATTGTTGGTTTGGTGCTTAAATTTAAAGAATTATTGGGAATATAAACACTGATTTTTGGCAGGTTAGGTACTTATTTTTGTTGGCTGCCTTATTTTTCCTGTAGTAAATAGCGAATTTCCGCTCAACTTTCCGTTTATTTGTACTACTTATCAAGAAAGACGGAGGGATGGGCCCTGTGAAGTCTTAGCAACCTTGGCAAACTTGGTGCTAATTCCCATCTTAACTAAATAAGTTAAGAAAAGATGAGTTAAGCAAGTCGCTTTAATCTCTCAACCTTTCCTGCTAAGTATTTTAACCTAATGTTGTAGCAATCCTTGTTGCTATGGTAGAAAGCTCATTAAAGGAGCAAAACAGTAACCTATGGATATAAAAGAGATTTTAAAAAAGCGAATTTTAGTGCTGGATGGTGCCATGGGCACCATGATTCAGCGGTACCAACTTACCGAGGCTGATTTTAGGGGTGAGCAGTTCAAGAATCACACCAAGCCCTTAAAAGGGAACAACGACTTGCTGGCACTCACACGCCCTGATGTGCTACGCGAAATACACCATGCGTACTTTGCAGCAGGTGCTGATATTGCCGAAACCAATACGTTTAGTGGCACCTCTATTGCACAAGCCGATTATGGCTTGGAAGCGGCTGTTTACGAAATTAACTACCAATCGGCCAAATTGGCTAAAGAGGTGGCAATGGAGTTTACCAAAAAAGAACCTGAAAAACCCCGGTTTGTGGCGGGTTCTATGGGACCCACCAATCGAACAGCCTCGCTCTCGCCCGATGTTAACCGTCCGGGCTTTAGAGCCATTACCTTTGATGAACTTAAAGTAGCCTATGCCGAACAAGCCAAAGGGTTGCTAAATGGTGGAGTTGATTTACTTTTAGTGGAAACCATATTTGATACCCTTAATGCAAAGGCTGCCTTGTTTGCTATTCAGGAGGTTTTTGATGAACTAAACACTGAAGTGCCCATTATGGTATCCGGCACCATTACCGATGCCAGTGGGCGTACATTATCGGGGCAAACTACCGAAGCGTTTTTAACTTCTGTATCGCATATACCTTTGCTTAGTGTTGGTTTAAATTGTGCCCTGGGCGCAAAGCAAATGCGGCCTTATTTGCAAATTTTAAACGAAAAAGCGCCTTTTTTGGTAAGCGCACACCCAAATGCAGGTCTGCCCAATGAGTTTGGTGAGTATGATGAAACACCCGAGCTTATGGGCGCCCAAATTAAAGATTTTCTTGCAGACGGAATACTTAATATAGTAGGCGGCTGTTGCGGCACTACACCCGAACATATTAGCGTAATTTCGAAGCTTGCTGCACAGTATAATCCAAGGTTAACGGTTAGTAATTCCTTAGTTGAATAATACACAATGAAACATTTTCAGCCCCTCATATTAAGTGGCCTCGAACCACTCGTAATTACGCCCGAATCTAATTTTGTAAATGTAGGTGAACGCACCAATGTAACCGGTTCTAAAAAATTTTTACGACTAATAAAGGAGGAAAATTATGAAGAAGCCTTAACTGTAGCACGCGAACAGGTAGAAAACGGTGCTCAAATTATTGATGTAAACATGGATGAAGGCCTGATAGACGGTAAGCAGGCCATGATACATTTTTTAAATTTAATTGCTTCGGAACCTGATATTGCCCGTGTACCCATTATGATTGATTCTTCGAAATGGGAAATTATTGAGGCAGGTTTAAAATGTATTCAGGGTAAAGGGGTGGTTAATTCCATTAGCTTAAAAGCAGGCGAGGCCGATTTTATTTACCAGGCAACCCAAATTAAAAGGTACGGGGCAGCCGCAATAGTGATGGCCTTTGATGAAGATGGCCAGGCAGATACCTATGAACGTAGAATTGAAATTTGTGAACGAGCCTACCGGATTTTAGTAGATACTGTAAAATTTCCTGCCGAAGACATTATTTTCGACCCCAATATTTTTCCGGTAGGTACCGGTATGGAGGAGCACCGAAACAATGCCGTAGATTTTTTTAGGGCTACCAAATGGATTAAAGAAAACCTGCCAGGTGCCAAAGTGAGTGGAGGGGTAAGCAATGTGTCGTTTTCGTTTAGGGGCAATAATGCGGTGCGCGAGGCCATGCATTCGGCCTTTTTGTACCATGCTATCCAACATGGAATGGATATGGGTATCGTAAACCCCGGTATGCTTGAAGTGTACGATGAAATACCCAAAGATTTGTTGGAGCATGTGGAGGATGTGCTATTAAACAGGCACGATGACGCCACCGAGCGGTTGTTAGCATTTGCCGAAACCGTGAAAGGTACAAGTAAACAAAAATTAATAGATGACTCGTGGCGCGAAGAATCGGTGGAAAGCCGATTGGGGCATGCCCTGGTAAAAGGTATTGTAACTCATATAGACGAAGATACCGAAGAAGCCCGGAAAAACTTTAAAGAACCGCTAGAGGTAATTGAAGGCCCTTTGATGGATGGCATGAACACCGTAGGCGATTTGTTTGGCTCCGGTAAAATGTTTTTGCCCCAGGTGGTAAAAAGTGCCCGTGTAATGAAAAAAGCGGTAGCTTATTTATTACCCTTTTTAGAGGCCGCAAAGCAAAAGGGAGCCAGGGCTCAGTCTAAAATATTGCTGGCTACCGTAAAAGGCGATGTACATGATATTGGTAAAAATATTGTTGGCGTAGTGTTAGCTTGCAATAATTATGAAATTGTGGATTTAGGAGTAATGGTACCTGCTGATAAAATTTTACAGGAAGCCAAAGTGCAGCAAGTCGATATTATTGGGTTGAGTGGCCTTATTACCCCCTCGCTTGACGAAATGGTGCATGTGGCCAAAGAAATGGAGCGCCAGGGCTTTACCATTCCTTTACTCATTGGTGGGGCTACTACCAGCCGTATTCATACGGCAGTTAAGGTAGATCCCGAATACAGTGGCCCCGTTTTGCATGTGCACGATGCTTCGCGCAGTGTACCGGTAGCCGGTGAGTTGCTTAAAGACGACCAATTTTTTAAATCTATAAAAAAAGAATACAAAGAGCTGCGTGAAAACTACCTTGCTAAACGTGAAAATAAACAGCTATTGCCTGTAAACAAAGCTATTGCTAACAAGTTGGTGCTGGACTGGAGCGGGCAACAAAGCCTAACTCCCAAGTTTTTGGGCACTAAAGTTTTTAAGGATTATCCACTCGAAGAAATTAGACAATTTATTGATTGGTCTCCCTTTTTTAATACTTGGATGTTAAAAGGTAAATATCCTAAAATTTTGAAAGATGAAGTGGTAGGCAAAGAGGCAACCAGGTTATACAACGATGCCAACGTGCTACTCGATGAAATTATAGGGCAAAAACTGTTGACCGCCAATGCTGTGTTTGGTTTGTTTAATGCGCATCAAGAGGAAGAGGATGTAAACGTGTTGGATGATGAAAATACGCCTTTGGCAACCTTTTACTTTTTACGCCAGCAAAATAAAAAAGCGGAAGGAAGGTACAACCATAGTTTGGCTGATTATGTAGCACCTGCTACCGAAAAACACGGTACATACATGGGGGCTTTTGCAGTTACGGCCGGTATTGGCATTGAAAAGCTGATTGAAAAATACCAGGATGATCACGATGATTACCACACCATTATGGTAAAGGCCATTGCCGACCGCCTGGCCGAGGCATTTGCCGAATTGTTGCACTTGCGTATTAGAACCGAGTTTTGGGGCTATAGCTTAGAAAATCAACCTACCAACGAAGCCCTAATAAAAGAAGCTTATCAAGGCATACGGCCTGCGCCCGGCTATCCGGCCTGCCCCGACCACACCGAAAAGCGTACACTCTTTAATTTGCTGGAGGTAGAAAAAAATACAGGGATTAGCCTAACCGAAAGTTATGCGATGTATCCGGCAGCTTCGGTTAGCGGTTTTTACTTTGCACACCCGCAAACCAGTTATTTTGGAGTGGGTAAAATAGCAAAGGACCAGGTAGTTGCCTATGCAAAACGCAAGGGGATTTCCTTAGAAGAAGCAGAAAAATGGTTAAAACCAAACCTTAATTATTAATAGGTAGACACAAAGACAGCAAGTCACCAAAGACCACAAAGA
>JALWRJ010000164.1:0-6605 GCA_026994125.1 Cyclobacteriaceae bacterium
AATATATCTTGCAGGCTTACTGTTTTGCGCAGTTTATTATTTTGAAAAAACGATTTGGCTATAAATCCGGTAGCGGCAGGTTCGGCCAAAAGAATAGCATCTGCTTCTCCGGCTGCTACTTTATCCATTCCATCGTAAAGTAATTCATAAGTAAGGTTAAAATCGGTAAGTTGATAGCCGGCTCGTAAAATAGCAGCTTGCATTATTTTAAAAGCAGCTCCATTTTTACCGGTACCACTAGGGCTGGTAATAATAATGGTTTTACCAAGCAAATCGCTTAGGCTAGTAATGGTGTTTTCGCTTACCAAATAAAAGTTGGTCCATAAGGTTACTGCTCTAAGTTGCATATCGGGTATGCTACCACTAATTACATGCTCGGCCATAACATAAGAGTAAATGGTGGCAATATCTCCTTCGCCCGATTCAAAATAAGGAGGCACCCCCGACCCACCGGGTGTGGTTATTAAGTTTATGTTTAGTTCCGGGTGGTCTTGCATCATTAAAAATACCGGAAACACATTGGGGTTGGGAGGCGACACTACGTTTAACTGAGGCCCCGGAGTTATGGCAGTATCGCCACACGAGCTTACCCCCAATATAAAACCAAATGCCCAGGTTAGTTTGCTAATTACTTTTAAAAATTTCATACTTCAAAAATTTAATATTGTTAAAAATACGATGCAAAAATGCCTGAGATACCGATGTAAAACCCAAAAACCATAGGAGCCAAACGTTCATTTAAGCTTAAATGAACAAAAAAACATGAACAATTGAGGAAACCTGTGGCAGTTAGCCCTTTATAAAATGATTTTTTTGATATTGCGCTGGTGTTTGCCCATAGCTGCTTTTAAACGCTTTGTAAAAAGTGGCCTTGCTATTAAATCCACACTCCGCAGCTATGGCATCTATGGTTAAGTACTTTTTACTTGGGTCAAGCAGTAATTCTGCTGCTTCTTGCGCGCGCTTTTTACTAATAAACTCGTAAAAATTGGTGTGCAATACATGGTTAAGCAAACCTGTAATAATAGCAGGCTTTACATCTAAACTCTTAGCCAATTCATGCAAATTGCACTGTGGGTTTACGTATGGTTTTTCTGTATTAATTTTATCCAAAAAATCACCTTTAAAGGCTTTATATTGAGCCAATAAGCTGTCATTTACCCGGCTTTTATCTTGTTCTACTAATGCAAGCTGCACTTCATTATTTTCGCTTTGCTCTTGCAATGGCTGTACATAAATACTAAAGTAATGCAATAAATATACATTCATTATACCAACTAAAAAGGCAATTAATTGAGAGGCTTGCCCGAAAGGCAATTGCCATCGTAACACAAGTACCAATGCCCAAATAATTAAAAACGCAACAAGGGCATTTCGCAACCACCGGTGCCTGGTGTTTTCAAGTGTAGCATAAAAATCAAAAAGCTTTTTTTCGTGTTTATGCAATTCGTATAACGAAAGCCCTATAAAGCCAATGCCATTGATAAACTTTAGGGGCACCAGCCAAAATAATACCGACCCGCTTTGGGGCCACTGCATAGCATTTTGGTTGATTGCACCACCTGAAACCGTAGCGTACCAAAGCACTGCTACTATTGCCATACCGGCAGGCACAAACAACCAATAGGCATAGCGAACCAGTTTTTGCTTTGGATAAATTAAAAAATAACTAAACAAATAAATTAAAACTGGGGTAAGCAATTGAAACACATGGTTGAGGTAAAAAGCTTTGGGGAAAACAGTGAATAGTCCTGTGTACCACGCAAACACATAAAAAATATTTAAGCTTTGAATAAATACAAAGAGTATAAAATTTAACTTAGCCTTGAAAAAGCAACTATTTATTCGGAGTAGGAAAGAAATGCCAACAGCCAGGCTTATACTTGCCAGTGCAAACAAAAATAGTATGGTAAACGATAGATGCATAGAATTGCCTGTTGCAAAGTTAAGTGCATCAATAGTATTTCGCTCTTTCTAATACCTTTATATAATCCTTTTTTTCTACCTTTGCTTTATGGATGAGCTAATCCAATACTACCAATCTTTTTTACAACACTTGTTTCATAACATTAAGCGAAGAGACGAGTTTCATACGGTATAACCTTTCTTTTTTGTGCAGCCCCTGCACTAAATTGGTTTGTTAAAAAAACCACCCTACTTTATTTATTTTAACTTTTTAGAAAGATAGTATTATGGAACTTCCTTTTGCAGAACTATATAAAATTAAGATGGTAGAAACCATCAAACAAAGCACACGTGAACAACGCGAGCAATGGCTTAAAGAAGCCTATTACAACGTATTTAACCTACGTAGCGAATATGTGTATATTGATTTGTTAACCGACTCGGGCACCGGTGCCATGAGCGATAAGCAATGGAGCCAACTAATGGTAGGCGATGAAAGCTATGCGGGAGCATCGAGCTACCTGCAAATGAAGGCAACCATTAAAGAGTTATTTGGCTTTAACGATTTTTTACCAACCCACCAGGGCAGGGCTGCCGAAAATGTATTGTTTTCGGTATTGGTTAAAGAAGGTAATATTATCCCTGGAAACTCTCAATTTGATACCACCAAAGGCCATATAGAGTTTAGGCATGCCCATGCAGTAGATTGCACCATAGATGAAGCTTTTGATACCACTTTGTACCACCCTTTTAAAGGCAATATAGACCTAAACAAGCTAAAGCGCGTGTTTGAAGAACATCCGATAGAAAAAGTGCCAATGGTTATAATTACCATAACTAATAACACTTCGGGGGGGCAGCCCGTTAGCATGCAAAACATTAAGCAAGTAGCCGAGCTGGCCCATGCTTATGGCACCAAAGTGGTTATAGATTCGGCTCGTTTTGCCGAAAATGCCTATTTTATTAAAACCCGCGAACCCGGCTATGCCCATACATCTATTAAAGAAATTGTAAAAGAAATGTACAGTTATGCCGATGCCATGACCATGAGCAGTAAAAAGGATGCTATTGTAAACATGGGCGGTTTTATTGGCTTTGCCGATCGAGCCTGCTACGAAAAAGCCAGTGTGTATAACATTATGTTCGAGGGCTTTGTTACCTATGGGGGCATGTCGGGCCGCGATATGAACGCGCTTTGCCAAGGCTTGTACGAATCTACCGAATTTGATTATTTAGATACCCGCATTAGGCAAGTGCAATACCTGGCCGATAAACTTGTAGCACATGGAGTGCCAATATTGCAACCTACCGGGGGGCATGCTATTTTTATTGATGCCAAAAAGTTTTTTCCTCAACTACCTAAAGAAGAGTTTATTGCCCAAACACTGGTGGTGGAGCTTTACCTCGAAGCCGGGATTCGTGGCGTAGAAGTAGGTACCCTACTGGCCGACCGCGACCCCAACACACGCGAAAACCGCTACCCCAGGCTGGAGTTGGTGCGCTTGGCCATACCTCGCAGGGTATATACCAATAGCCATATGGATTATATTGCAGCGGCCATTTGCAATGTGTACGACCGTAGAAACCAAATAACCCGAGGGCTACGCATAGTAAAAGAAGCGCCTATAATGCGGCATTTTACGGTGGAGTTGGCCAGGGTAGAATAAGGTTACTCCCCGATGACCACCCGAACGCGCTGCTGGCCTTGGTTATCATCTATTTGCAAAATGTAAACACCGGCCACCAGCTCGTTTACTCTAAAACTAGCATCCTTGCCTTTTGTTTGTAAACGCAGTACTTGTTTACCCATATTATTAAATAAGGTAAGGGTAGCACCTATGTTTAAATCTGTAATATGCAATTGACTGGAGGCAGGGTTAGGGTAAATGGAACGGTTAAAAGAAAACGCTGGAACACCCAGTACGTTTATTACCGGAGTGCGCTCCTTATACACTACACGTATTTGCCCACTGCTCGGAAAATTTGGAAGTTCGTAATTAGCTGCTACCGCCCCATTGCCTAACAAGGTAACAGCTTTAAAACCAATAGAGGTTGAGCCTTCATCGGTAATATATTCCGGTTCCGACCAGGTAAGACCCCGGTCGGTAGAGTAGGTGCACATCATGTCGCCTCCTTTTAAACCCAGTTCATCTTCTTCTTTCCAAAAGGTCCAAAGTACATTATTGGTTACATCGTATCTACTGCCCTCTACCAGGTAACTACGCTGATTTTTTGAAACCACATTGTTTTGAAAACTCGATGAGGGTTTCCAGGTTACGCCTAAATCATCGGAATACCCGTACACTACCCTAATGCCCCAGTATGGGTCGGCTTGGGGGGCATCGTGGTAAAACAAATGAAACCTGCCTTTGGGGTCAATTACCAAGTCAGGATCTCCCTGAAAATTAGTGGTAGAATTAAGGGTAGTTGGGCTGCTCCAACTGGCTCCTCCATTGGTGCTTAGCACCATTTTTATATCCCAGTCGTCCGGGGTTTCGGTTACGAAATTTCGCCAAAAAATAGCCAATGAGTCACCCCCATAGGCGTTATACTGCCCGCGCGGAAAAGCCGAGCTTTTACCATCGCTGGTGCTGATAAGTTGTTTGGGCTGCCAATTGGCTCCATTATCTAACGAACGCGAATAGTAGCATTCGGTAATATCTCCGGTTGTGTTAAGATTACCTTCGTGCCACATAATATGAATTCTGTTTTTTAAATCGGTGGTTATATATACCCCGTTGTACGAACCAAAATCAGGATTTGAAGCTATACGAACACTATCTTTTATAATGTTTAAGGCCGAATCGAGCTGGGTATAATACAAGGCTTTGGGCGATTGGCTTGCCCACACAATGTGTAATTTATCTTTGTTATCGGATGTAATTTTGGGCGAGTTTAATCCGACCACATCTACCGGAGCAAAGGGCAGTGGAGTAGCCCAGCTAATGCCGTCATAGCTCCACGTATAGTAAATGCCGCTGGGGCTATCGGTTTTATTTAAAAAAACCACTCGTTTGCCGTTGCTAAACGAAGCAATATTGCTGTACAAAAATCCTCGAATGGTTGTTCCGTTATTTGGGTTGGGTAAGACTTCACCATTTGTCCATTCCGGGCTTACCCCATGTTGTGCCTGCACATATAAACAAAACCCGGTAGCTAATAATGTTAGTAATATCTTTTTCATAGTGCTATAAATTTAGTGTATTTCATTTTGACTTAAAAGCACTTTAAAGGTTTACTGCAAATTTTACTAAAATTATAAAAGCCTAATGCATAAAGGATTAGGGCAATAAATCGCAATACCAATAGCCTGTGATTTCATTTGAGCTGGAGTTAGGAGCCGGGTAGGTTTTATGCACAATTTCGCCTTTAGTAAAGGGCACTTCGTACTTAAAACAGGGTGCTGCAAAGCAAAACGTATGAAATTCCCCATTTTCGCCACAGGGGTCTATGCCATTGGGCAGGTCGTTTATAAACTGTTCATCTATCATGCGGCCGCAAAAATGTTTGGGTAATAATGCTGCGTTGCAACTAATTACAATGGCTTTAAAGCCGGTGGCAATAAAATGCTTTAGCAAATCCGTAGTGTTTTTCTTCCATAAAGGAAATACCGGCTCAATGCCGGAAGGTTGCAGCATTTGTTCGCGGTAGGTGCGTAAATCTTCTAAAAAAATATCGCCAAAAACTGAGTGCGTAAAGCCTTCGTTTGCGAGCGCTTTTGTTTTGGCCAGCATTTGGTTATTATATTCGTCCATACCTGGATTTTCGCTTAGCTGCAGGGTGGTTAAAGGAATGCCAATGGCTTTGGCTTGTGCTTGTAACAAACTCATGCGTAAGCCATGCATAGTAACCCGTTCATACGTTTTGTTAACCGTTGTAAGTAACTTTTCAACAGTATAATTTCCAGATGCTTGCATGGCTGTTAACGCCATGGCGGCATCTTTACCACTGCTCCAGTTTAAGTAAGCTTTATGCGGTTGCGCCATAGTTTTTTGTCCAGGTATTAAATATTTCATGCAATAAGGGTAGCCCTTCCAAAACAGCGGCCGGCCCGGGTTGTAATATTATTTCGCTTTTAATTTCAATAACATTTTTACTTTTCACGGCTTTAATTGTATCCCAGCCAGGTCGGGTTATTAGTTTGTCTTCTTTATACATTTTACCACACCACGACACTAAAATGATATCAGGATTATAGGTTACCACTTCTGCAGGGTTAGCAATTATGCGGTCTTTAGCTAATGGCATTTGGCTAAGCTCAGTAAAAAGATGGTGCCCTCCGGCCAGGGATATAAGTTCGCTTACCCACCGGATACTGGTTATTATGGGGTCGTACCATTCTTCAAAATATACGGTGGGCTTTACCTGCCAGCGGTTAACTTCTGTTTGAATACCCGCTATAAGCTGCTTTGCTTGTGCTACTAATTGGAGGGCATCCTGTTGTTTGCCTACTAAGGCACCCAACTGAACCATCATTTTTAAAATGCCTTGCACACTGCGGTGGTTATTTACCCAAACGGTTATTCCACGGGCAATAAGTTCGCGGGCTATGTTAGCTTGAATATCTGAAAAACCGATTACCAAATCGGGTTGCAAAGCTAAAATTTCCTCTACATTAGCCTCCAAAAATGTAGAAACTTTGGGCTTGGTTTTGCGTGCTTGGGGTGGCCTAACCGTAAAACCCGATATCCCTACAATAC
>JALWRJ010000164.1:6615-7212 GCA_026994125.1 Cyclobacteriaceae bacterium
GTCTTCTTCGCCCAATAGGTAAAGGGTTTCAGTAGTTTCCTCTGTAAGGCAAACAATTCGCTCAGGGTAAAACTGGGTGGGTATAACTTGCATACAGGCAAAGGTGCTAAATTAGTTCTGCATTTTAAAGCTCTTTTTGCCCCCCCTGGTAAAATGCACTATATTTATACGGCATAATGGCGTTTGTTAAAAAAACATATTGGTTGGTTTTGTTTGTGGCATGCTTAGCGGCCTGCCATTCTACACCCAAATCAAAGCTCGAAAACAGCACTTCTGCCGGTCCGGTTACCATCGATTTTAAAGATATTCAACAACGAAACTTGTTACGTGTAGGGGTAGATTACAGTGCTACCACTTACTTTTTATACAAAGGGCAGCCGGTTGGTTTTGAATACGAACTATTAAAAAGGTTTGCCAAAAATATGGGTTTACCAATCAAAATATTTATTCAACCCAGTATTAAGGAATCTTTTAAAATGTTGCAAAGGGGCGAAATAGATATTATTGCCTACCCATTAGCCATTACGCCCGAACGAAAAAAAATAGTGGACTTTACCCGGCATTACACTACGGTTAGGCAGATGCTCATACAGCGCA
>JALWRJ010000165.1 GCA_026994125.1 Cyclobacteriaceae bacterium
GAAAAACTAGCCGAAATTTCGATTGAAAAAGGGTTAGCGACTCGAGCAAGTAGCGGAGCCATTAATGTACTCACCGGTGAGTTTACCGGACGTTCGCCTAAAGACCGATTTATTGTTAAAGATGCCGTTACAAAAGACAGTGTTTGGTGGGGGAATATTAATATCCCTTTTGATGCAGATAAATTCGATGCCCTGTACAACAAAGTGACCGCCTACCTTTCGAGCAAAGAAGAACTATATGTGCGCGATGCCTATGCCTGTGCCGACCCGGCCTACCGCCTAAACTTACGAGCCGTTACTGAGCTACCTTGGATGAATATGTTTGTGTATAACATGTTCTTAAGGCCTACTCAAGAAGAACTAGAAGATTTTACCCCCGAATGGACTATTTTAAACGCACCCGGCTTTATGGCCGACCCGGCTGTTGATGGCACCCGGCAACATAATTTTGCCATTCTTAACTTTACACGCAAAATAGTTTTAATTGGAGGTACCGGCTATACCGGTGAAATCAAAAAAGGTATTTTTTCAGCGCTTAATTTTATCTTACCGCATCAAAAAAATGTACTTTCGATGCACTGTTCGGCCAATATTGGTAAAGCTGGTGATACAGCCGTATTTTTTGGTTTATCGGGCACCGGTAAAACCACGCTTTCGGCCGACCCTAACCGAAAACTTATTGGCGATGATGAGCATGGGTGGTCGGATAGTACTGTATTTAATTTTGAAGGAGGGTGCTATGCCAAGACGATTGACCTTTCGGCCGAAAAAGAACCAGATATTTTTAATGCGATAAAACCGGGTGCCATTTTAGAAAATGTGGTGTTTAAAGAGGGAACAAACGAAGTTGATTTTGAGGATGGTTCGATTACTGAAAATACCCGTGTGAGCTATCCCATTTACCATATTAAAAACATTGCTGAGCCTTCGGTTGGGGCTGGAGCTAAAAATATTTTCTTTTTAACAGCCGATGCGTTTGGGGTACTGCCTCCCATTTCTAAGCTAACCCCTGCCCAAGCTGCCTATCAGTTTATTTCGGGCTATACAGCCAAAGTAGCAGGAACCGAAGAAGGCATTACTGAACCTGTAACCGCTTTTTCAGCATGTTTTGGCGCTCCTTTTATGCCCCTACACCCAACAGTGTATGGTGAGATGCTAAGCAAAAAAATGCAAGAATCAGGCGCCAATGTTTGGCTGGTTAATACAGGCTGGTCGGGTGGCCCCTACGGAGTAGGCTCACGTATGAGCTTGAAAATTACCCGTGCACTTATTACTGCTGCCCTAAACGGTGAATTGGATAATGTAGCTTATAAAACCCACGAAATTTTTGGCCTACAAATGCCCACAAGCTGCCCACAGGTACCGGCCGAAGTGTTGGATCCTAAGCAAACCTGGAACGATAAGGATGCTTATGACGAAAAAGCCTATCACCTGGCGGCTCAGTTTAATAAAAACTTTGAGCAATTTACCGAAGGCGCTTCAAAAGAGCTATTAGCAGCTGCTCCAAAAACAAGGTAATCTTTGTTAAATGCAAAATTTAAAGGGATGCTTACACGAGTATCCCTTTTTTAATATACCGGCTTTGACAAGTGAAAAATTAATTGTTCTTTAGCTTGATTTTAAATACTACAGGTTTTGTCCAAAGCAATCAATTAGGAATTGGGCATACCATAAAGCCAACCAAACGCATGAACAAATTTTTAACGTTTACCTTCATTGTATTTTTATTTACCTTAACCT
>JALWRJ010000166.1 GCA_026994125.1 Cyclobacteriaceae bacterium
TCGCTACTTAATGGCTGAGTGCCAACAATATTGCCCAAATTGGCCGATCCTACCACACCAATGGCAGGATATAAATCGGCTTTTTTAAAGCCCACATTTAGCATAGCTTGTTGAACTTTGCTTGCTGCCGAAAGCACATCCTTGTTTTCTTTTAACCCAATAACAATTAAGGAGTCTAATTCCGGGTTTTGAAACAGTTCCCACCAACGTAAATTTACAACCGTATCGGCCTTTAGGCTATCGTACCTAAAGGTAGGAGCCGTTTCTAATTCTGATTTTTCGAAGTTAGGCCCAACTTTACAACTATTTATAGCCAGCACAGCCACCAGCCCAATAATTAACTTACGGATAACTCTATTTTTTTTCAACATCGTATTAATTATCTAAAAGTTGTGAATTTACCTGCGCACCAGCTCGTTTTTTTTCATAACCCACCAGCTTGCCAATAAACACAAACAACATGGGGTATAAAAAAACGCCTAAAAAGGTAGCTAATGACATCCCGCCCAGCAAGGCCATGCCCATTACTTTACGGGCTTCGGCTCCTGAGCCACTCGCCAATACCAAAGGTAAAACACCTAAAATAAACGAAAAGGCAGTCATTAAAATAGGCCTAAATCGCGACTTTGCTGCTTTGATGGCCGCATCGAATAAACTTAATCCATTTTTAAACTCATCGTTGGCAAACTCCACAATAAGTATGGCATTTTTTGCCGCCATACCTATAAGCATAACAAAGGATACCTGTGCAAAAATGTTATTTTCGAAGGTTGTGCTAAATAGCCTGGCGAACCACAAAGCAAATAAAGCACCAAAGATGGCAAACGAAGTACCCAGCAAAATACTAAAAGGTAACGACCAACTTTCGTATTGAGCCGCCAAAATTAAGAAGACGAACACTAATGAAAAAGTTAAGATGCCTATCAGCGAACCTGAGGCCTTTTCTTCTTGGTAGGACATGGCATTCCAGGTGTAGTTCATATCGGCCGGTAGCACTTCAGCAGCCACTTCTTTAAGGGCAGCACGCGCCTGATCGGAGGTATAGCCGGCAGCAGGCGCTCCTGTTACTTCTACCGATCGATACAAGTTAAAGCGAATGGTATAATCGGGGCCGGTAATTCTTCTAACATTAGCCAGGGTAGCCAAAGGCACCATGGCTCCTTTATTATTTTTAATAAAGAAATTATTAATTTGGTTTTCATCTACTCTATACTCAGGCTCGGCCTGAATAAACGTTTTGTACAATCGCCCAAAACGGGTAAAATCGTTTACATAGGTACCCCCCATAAAAGCTCCAATGGTAGTGTACAAATCGTTTAGGTTTACACCCAGCTTAAGGGCTTTCTCCCGATCAATATCCATATAGCGTTGAGGCACCTCAGCTTGGAAGGTAGTAAATGCAGATCCTATTTCGGGGCGCTTATTAGCTGCTTTAATAAATTGCATGGTATTTTTAGCCAGGTATTCGGGTGTATTACCTGCTCTATCTTGCAACATAATACTAAACCCGGAGCCATTTCCTAAACCGGGCAATGCCGGGGGGCCAAAAGCAAAAACCTGTGCACCTTTTACTTTAGCCATTAGCTTTTGATTTACCCTTTGTATAAGTTGCTTGGCTGTTAAATCGCGTTCGTCCCAATTGTTTAATGAAACAAACAAAAAGCCGGTATTGGATATCATGGCACCTGACAAAATACTATATCCGGTGGCCGTAGTTACATATTCTATTTCATCAAAGCC
>JALWRJ010000167.1 GCA_026994125.1 Cyclobacteriaceae bacterium
GGTGCCATCGGTATCTACCACTTTTACCTGGTAGCTTACCATTTCGCCCGCTGCGTTTAAGGCAGCCAATTGCCTGGCTGCATTTAGCGAATCTTCTTTGGTTCCTAATTGCAATTGCAGTTCGAGCAAATCTTTTTCTGAGAATTTATCGTTACACGATGTGGCTAAAAAGCCGATACTTACCACAGTTATAACCGCAACAAGTAAGTTTTTTAATGTTTTCATTTGTTATTAATTTAAAGTAATGTTTTTGTTAAAATATTCGGTAAGAGAAATTGATACTAAAACCCGATGAATACAATTTATCGGTTAGTTCGGTAATGTTGGTTTCTACCTGATTTAGATTATTAAACCCTCTACGGTATCTAAACTCCATGGTAAATACCTTGGCATCAGCCAAGTGGAAATCCATGGCCATACCCACATAAGCACTAAAATTATGTTTAAAGTAATTCAAACTAACGTTATCGTAGGTATTAGAAACCAACCCTCGGGTACCATCTACAAAATTTATGATTTTATCATTTTGCTCAATAGCACTAAAATTAAAAGAATAGCTACCCCCTACTATAAACTTGGGTACAATAGCACCTCCGTTAAGTTCGGGTAACCCCAGCCTGGCAATTACAGGTACTTCAATATTGTTTAAGTAAACCGTACGGTTTACATAACGCATATTGTCGATAGGCCCATCAAATGTACCTCCTGCAAAATTAAGGTTAAGGTTACGGGTATATTCCATTCGGCCACCCCCCTGCAAGCTATATAAAAGTTCGCCTTGAACTTCTAAAAAATCGAGCACGGTGTAGCGTACAAAACCTCCGGCATTGCCTCCAATGGCCGTAAGAGGTTGGTTAAACTGGTTAAAGTTAACCCCCAGTTTTGCGCCAATTTGCAGTTCGCCCGTGCCCCCTCCCGAAGGTGCCGGATCTGCATCTTGCGCAAAAGCATTTAAAAAACCGGAGCCAAAAACTATTGCTAATGCAACAGCTAAGGCTTGAGTTTTATGCATTGTTTTACTTTTCATACACATTCATTTTTCAATTTATTTAAGTTTAGTTACTAGTTTAATTATATTTTTATTTGTTTTTTTATATTTTATAATATTTTCATAGTAATTTTATTGCAAGTAACAACAAAATATTGGCAAAGTCAATCCCTATAAATAGGTATTTTTATTATTACCGGATTTTGGGTACAAGAATAACACTTACGCTATTACATGATGTACTGGGGTTTCCCCAAGGCTGTATTTAGGGCTTGCTGAAAAAGTCGCAAGTGCCCTCCTATTTGGCGGGCAGGCTTTAGATGCAACTTGGCAAATCGAAGAAGTCCGCTAGCTAGCGGACTTCGAGATAAAGCCAAGGAAGCACCGTGCCTGCACGCTGTCGCTGAAGCTTTAGCGTAAGCAACCGGCAGGCTGGGATGAAGTGCTTGCGATTGGTCAAAAATTTCAGAAAATCAATTTTCTAAAATTTTTAAGTGCAAGGGTTTTAAGTGTTTTGTTTTAAAAAGCTTGCACTTTAATCCCTAAATTTGAAGTTAACAAACTGATAGTAAATAAGCAAGACGCTTTTCAGCAAGTCCTATTTAGTTTCCGAAATGCCGTTATGACATCACTAAACCCTAAATATGTGAAGAAGAAGGGGCAATAAAAAAGTATGTGTGTTAGGCCATGAGTTCTTTAAGCTTACCATCGCTCTTTGCAAGCATTTGTACCGATTCGCTCAGGCTATCGG
>JALWRJ010000168.1 GCA_026994125.1 Cyclobacteriaceae bacterium
CAGTAAACAATAAGCCATCATCACAATCCAAAATTCAAAATCCATCATCTACAATCCAAGATCCACTTGCTTCACGGGTTTGTTAAGATCGGCTTTTCTACGTTTCCACCGATTGTGCGTCCACAACCAATTGGCAGGGTTTTCCCGTATGTCTCGTTCTATTCGCTCGATGTAGGCATGGGTAATTTCAAACTTTTTAGTTTCCCGGGGTTTATCAAACATAAGTTCGGCACTGTATTCGTATTTTCCTCTACCCAGGCGTTTAATTTTCCAATACACCACCGGAAAATCGAACCTGCGGGCAATCATTTCAACACTGGTAAAAACCGGAGTTTCACGCCCCATAAGAGTAAACCAATACGCATTATGGCTCGATGGGTTTTGGTCGGCCAGCAAGCCAACACCCATCAAAGCTCTCCTATTCTCACGAATTCGATTCATGGTTTCTTCCATGGCATAAACACTTCCCCCAAACTTAGTGCGCACCCGTTTCATCAGTTCATCAAAAAAAGCATTACTTACCGGCTTGTACACTCCCTTAAGGGGTGGAAATTTCTCAAGCGTGTATGCTAAGCCCAGCATTTCCCAATTGCCAAAATGGCCCGAGGCCAATACCACACTTGTATTGCTTGTATAAAAAGAAGTTAAAACAGACACATTGCCTCTAACAACATGCTGACGTAGTTGCTTTTCCGAAATTGAAAGTAGCTTGATGGTTTCTAAAAAGATGTCAAAAAAGTTATGGTAAAACGCATCCATCATGCTTTTTAGCTCCGCAGACGATTTTTCGGGAAAAGCCAACCGCAAATTAGATTTTACAAGCTTTACCCGGTAGCCCACCCATTTATAGCCCAGCACATACAAAACATCGGATAGTATGTACAGCACCCTAAAGGGCAATAGCGAAAGCCCGTATAACAATGGATATAAAAATATGTATTGTAAAGTTTTCAAACTAAACTTAAAACTAGCTACTCTTAAACAAAAATGCTTGCAGGGTATTCCTGCAAGCACAATGTTAAACAGCTTTATTGGGTATTATAAGCAATTAATCAATTAAATAATTCCACCCAAACTTGTCTTCTATCCTACCCATGCGCAAATCGTTCAAATATTGCAGCATGTTAGTCGAAAACTCCCTACCCGATTCGTCCAATGTGTAATCCACGCCCTCGTTAGCAATTACGGCAATAGGTGCAATGGTAGCAGCTGTACCCACGCCAAAGGCTTCTTTTAAACTGCCATCTTTTAGGGCACTCACCATTTCTTCTACCGAAAATGGTCGTTCTTCTACTTTTACACCCCAGTCTTTGGCAATGGTAAGAACACTATCGCGTGTAATACCATTTAAAATGGTATCTCCGGTTGGGGCTGTAATTAGCGTATCGTTTACCATAAACATAATATTCATAGTGCCCGATTCTTCAATAAATTTATGTTGTTGGCCATCGGTCCAAATTAACTGGTCGTAGCCTTGCTCCTGTGCCAATTTAGCCGGATAAAGCGAAGCCGCATAATTGCCTGCTGTTTTGGCAAATCCGGTGCCACCTTTTACAGCTCGGGTATAGTGGGTTTCTACTTTTACCTTAACCGGATGGCCATAATACGCACCTACCGGAGTAGTAATTATCATAAAACTATAATTTTGAGAAGCACGCACACCAATAAACTCATCGGTAGCAAACATAAATGGCCTGATGTACAACGAGGTTCCCTCTACGTCAGGCA
>JALWRJ010000169.1 GCA_026994125.1 Cyclobacteriaceae bacterium
ATAACACAAAAATTATACGCAAATGAAAAAGTCATTTATTATAGGAATAGCTCTGGGCATAACAGGTATGCTGGGGGCAGCACAAAAAGGGCAGGCACAAGTAGTTGTTAAGGTAAAGCCCGTTCGACCTAAGGTAGTAGTGGTAAAACCCGCCCGCCCTAAAGCCCATTCGGTTTGGATTGATGGCCATTGGAAATGGAATAAAACCACCCACAGCTACCACTGGGTGGCCGGCCATTACGCAACTAAGCGCAGTGGTTACTATTACAAACCTGGCCATTGGGTAGCCGTTGGCCACCGTGGCTACAAATGGGTGCCCGGCAAGTGGCAACGGGCGTAACCAGCAAAACGCACTTGTAGTTTCTGCCTCTTCGGCCGGCAAAAACACCTATTCAACTTTTTGGGCAACCAATATAAATATAGCCCCCTATTGCGCCATAATTCAGGGGTAAATCACTAATTTTGCCGGCTTAAACGTTTGTGCAAATGAAGATTTCGTATAACTGGCTGCGCCAGTATATTAACATAGAAAAAACCCCCGAAGAATTATCGCAACTGCTTACCGATACCGGCCTGGAAGTGGAAGGACTCGAAACGTTTGAATCGGTTAAGGGGGGTATGCAGGGCCTGGTAATTGGCCGGGTGCTCACCTGCCAAAAGCACCCCAATGCCGATAAGCTAAGTGTTACTACCGTAGATATTGGCACCGAACAACCCGCTCCCATTGTTTGTGGAGCGCCCAATGTGGCTGCCGGCCAAACCGTAGTAGTAGCTACCGTAGGCACCACCTTGTATGCAGGCAATGAATCATTTAAAATAAAAAAGGCTAAAATAAGAGGCGAAGTATCCGAAGGGATGATTTGTGCCGAAGACGAAATAGGCATTGGTACAAACCACGAGGGTATTTTAGTACTGGATACCGACTTGCCTACAGGCACTCCGGCCAGCACTTATTTTAATATCGAAACCGATTATGTATTTGAGATAGGCTTAACCCCCAACCGTTCCGATGCCATTTCGCACCTGGGTACAGCCCGCGATATTAAAGCGGTAACCGGCCAACCCATTACGCCCCCTTCGGTAGCTGAGTTTTTGGTTGATAACCATGAGCTGCCCATAGAAGTTACCGTAGAAAACACAGAAGCCTGCCCCAGGTATTCGGGGGTTACGATAAGTAATTTAACCATTGCCGAATCGCCCGAATGGTTAAAAAACCGCCTTTCTGCTATTGGTTTAACCCCTATTAATAATGTGGTGGATGTAACCAATTATGTAATGCACGAAACCGGCCAGCCTTTGCATGCCTTTGATTATGCTAAAATTGAAGGCCAAAAAATAAGGGTAAAAACCTTACCCGAGGGCACGCCCTTTACCACCCTGGACGATAAAGAACGCAAACTTAAAGCCCACGATTTAATGATTTGCGACAGCCAACAGCCCATGTGTATCGGGGGCGTATTTGGAGGAGTTCACTCCGGGGTGTCCGAAAACACCACTTCCATTTTTTTAGAATCGGCCTATTTTGATGCTTCCTACATTCGCAAATCGGCTATGGTACACCAGCTAAAAACCGATGCTTCGTTTAGGTTTGAACGCGGCACCGACCCCAACAACACCTTGTATGCCCTAAAACGAGCGGCTTTGCTGCTAAAACAAGTGGCTGGGGGCAAGGTATCCTCTGAGGTAGTTGACCTGTACCCCAACCCGGTAAAACCCTGGCCGGTAAAAATGACCTATAAAAATATTAACCGGCTTATTGGCCAGGCCATAGATAAGCCCACCATCCATCGAATTTTACACCTGCTCGATATTGATGTCCAAGACAACACCGATGAAAGTTTTACGGCCATCATACCCACTTTTAGAGTAGATGTAACTCGCGAGGCCGATGTGATAGAAGAAATTTTACGGATTTACGGATTCAATAACATTGAATTACCTGCCCATGTAGGCGCTGGTTTCCTGGCACATACTAACCGTAAAAGCCCCGATAAAATACAACAAAAAGTATCGGCCTACCTGGTTTCCAATGGGTTTTACGAAATAATGACGAACTCCCTTACCAAGCCCGGCTACGCCAAACTTACCCAAAGTATTCAGGAGCAACACCACGTTGAAATCCTAAATAAACTTAGCGAAGATTTGGGCGTATTGCGGCAGTCGCTGCTGTTTACCGGGCTCGAAGTGGTAGCTCATAACCTAAACCACAAACAAAAAAATGTGCAGTTTTTTGAGTTTGGCAAGCAATACTTTAAACGCGAAAACGGGTATGAAGAAGAAAAGCGGCTGGCCTTATTTAGCACCGGGCTTGCATGGGAAAAACAATGGAATAGCCAGGAAACCCCGGTAGATTTTTACCAACTTAAAGGCATTGCACAAGGTATCCTGGCCAAACTAAATATACAGGGAGCCACCGCTACACCGGCCAACACCGATGAGCTGGCCTATGGCCTCAGCTACACCCTTAACAATAAAAACCTATTTGTGCTAGGTGCTGTACACCCGGCTATTTTAAAAGAACTGGGCATAAAACAAGAAGTTTTGTACGCAAGTTTTAATTGGGACTTGCTTTTAAGCAATACAAGTGATAATATTATGGTAAAACCGGTTTCGAAATACCCGGAAGTGCGTAGAGACCTCTCACTGGTTATTAACAAATCGGTTTCGTATCAGGATATTTTAGCCCTTACCCAGAAAACCGAAAAACACCTGATAAAATCCATAGAAGTGTTTGATGTGTATGAAGGGGATAGAATAGAGGAAGGTAAAAAAGCCTATGCACTTAAATTTATTCTTCAAGACGATACAAAAACCTTAACAGATAAAGTAATAGATAAAACAATGAAAAAATTAATGGCTACTTTTGAAAAACAATTAGGAGCCGTTATAAGACAGTAATAAAATGGAAAACCCTATCATTCAGCAGGAGTTTCAGATACTAGAACGTAAGATTAACTTGCTTATAGCACAGTATAAGGCCGAAAAGCAAAAAACCGCCCAGTTAAAGCTCGAAAACCAACACTTGCTTGAGCAACTTACCCTTAAAACTGAACAGGTAGAGGATTTCCAAAATCAAATTAAAATTAGTAAAATTGCAGGAAGCATTGGTGCAAACAATAAGGATGTTGCCAAGCTGAAAGACAAGATTGACGATTACGTTAACGAAATTGATTATTGTATAGCTCAATTAAGCCGGTAATACGGCCCAAAAATGGATAAGCTTTCGATAAAAATAAAAATAGCCGACAGAGAATACCCTATGAAAGTAGAGCCGGAAGAAGAGGAGCGTATTCGAAGAGCAGGCAAAATGGTTAACGAAAAAATAAAGTTGTTCAAAAGCCAATTTGGCATTGATGATAAGCAAGACTTATTAGCGATGGTTGCTTTTGATGCCCTGGTAGAAAAACTTAAAGCAGAGGGAAGCAGTGTAAACGACATGCATCTCAAAGAAAAACTAGCCGGACTAAACCACTTACTATCGCAATCGCTCTAGCAGCTTACACACACCTTTTTTGTTTGCCCGTTTGTATAAACATATAAAGGGTTAACAAATGACAGACTTAATATACATTTTAGTAACAGGCCTGGTAGCCTTAATTGCCGGAATTATTATTGGCAAAATAATATTTTCTAAAGCCAGCAAAGCCGAAGAACAAAAAGCCAAAGAACAAGCCGAATTGCTGCTTAAAAAGGCCGAGATTGAAGCCGAAGAGGTAAAAAAATCGAAAATTTTAGAAGCCAAAGAAAAATTTATTAAGCTTAAAGCCGAGTTTGAAGAAGAAATGAACCGGAAAAAAAACCAGCTTATTTCAAACGAAAACAAACTTAAACAACGCGACCAGCACCTTTCTAAACAAATTGAACAAAACAAACGCAAGTCGCAAGAAAACGATGCCTTAACCGAAAAGCTAAACACCCAGCTCGAAATTGTGAACCGCAAAAAAGAAGAGATGGATAAGTTTAACGAACAAAAGGTGGCTATACTTGAAAAAATTTCGAACCTGTCGGCCGATGAAGCCCGCGACCAAATTGTAGAAACTCTAAAAGACGAAGCCCGTACTCGTGCCTCGGCTCAAATAAAAGACATTGTAGAGGAAGCCAAACTTACGGCCACCAAACAAGCTAAAAAAATTGTACTCGAAACCATTCAACGAACCGCCACCGAGCATGCCATTGAAAACTGCGTTTCGGTATTTAACCTGGAAAGTGACGAAATTAAAGGGAAAATTATTGGGCGCGAAGGGCGTAACATCAGGGCTTTAGAAGCCGCTACCGGTATAGAAATAATTGTGGACGACACCCCCGAAGCCATTATTATTTCAGGCTTCGACCCGGTACGCAGAGAAATAGCCCGCCTTTCGTTGCACCGCCTGGTAACCGATGGGCGCATACACCCGGCTCGTATTGAAGAGGTGGTGGCTAAAACACGGAAAAACATTGAAGAAGAAATTATTGAAATTGGCGAACGGACCGTTATCGACCTGGGCATACACGGCCTGCACCCCGAGCTTATTAAAATGGTAGGCCGTATGCGTTTTCGGTCATCGTATGGGCAAAACCTATTGCAACACTCGCGCGAGGTGGCCAACTTATGTGCTATTATGGCAGCCGAGCTGGGCCTAAACCCCAAGCAAGCCAAGCGTGCTGGCCTGCTGCACGATATAGGCAAAGTGTGGTACGAAGAATCGGAAAAACCCCACGCCATTATTGGTATGGAACTGGCACAGAAATACAAAGAGCACCCCAAAATTTGCAATGCCATTGGTGCCCACCACGATGAAATTGAAATGACAGCCATGATATCGCCCATTATTCAGGCATGCGATGCCATATCGGGGGCTCGACCCGGTGCCCGCAGGGAAGTGATGGAGTCGTATATTAAACGGCTTAAAGACCTGGAGAACCTGGCCATGGGCTTTGATGGTGTAAATAAATGCTACGCAATACAAGCCGGCCGTGAGCTACGAGTAATGGTGGATGCCGAATCGGTATCAGATAAAGTAGCCGGACAGCTTTCGTTTGATATTTCGCAAAAAATTGAAACCGACATGCAGTATCCCGGGCAAATTAAAGTTACCGTTATTCGCGAAATGCGTTCGGTATCGTTTGCCAGGTAGGTAAGGAGTTGGCGGGTTAAAAATAATACTTGCCGTAAAGCAGCAGGCCGGTATAGCTCATTTCAATATTACCAAACAAGCCAATAACCGAACCTTGATTTTTAATGCTAAAATCAAGAAACATGCTGTTTACCCCTGCTCCAACCCCAATATGTTTAAAGGTTTTATGTTCCAACGAAAAATTAAAATCAACCAACCTGCCTTCAATATTAGCAAATGCAACATAAAGCAACTCAATGGATTGCTTTAGGAAAAATTTTTTGGTTATTTTAAAACCAGAACGCAAACCAACCAAGGGGAGTGGTGCAGTAAACTTTGTAAGAGCCTCCTGGCTGTTGGGTGCTTTAGCCTTTAAGGTTACCGGCATAACGAAAAATCCAAATGAGGCCCCCAACGATACTCTATTATCCTGAAAAAAAGCATAATCGTATTTGGCTCTTAGTATAGAAGATGTAAAAGAACTACTTAATTTAGTACCTACCGGGTAAGTAACACCGTCAAAATCAATTTCTTTTTCTATTCGTTTAACAGCCGTTCTTTTAATACTAAAATAGCCTATACTCACCAAATGTTTTAGGGTTTTACCAATACGGTAATTGGCCTGCCCTCTAAGGGCAAACTGGGTGGTTTCCAAACCCAAAGCGTCTTCTATATCAATACGAAAACCCAACCCTAATTGTTGGCTGGCAAAAGTAACACCGCTATTATAGCTGGCAAAAAAGCCGCCAAAGTTTAGCGAAAACCTGTTCCAGGAAGGTGGGATACTGTCTGAGTGGTGGGCTAAGGAATTTTGAGCTTTTAAAGTATGAGCCAGCACTAGCAAGGCAATACCTATCGTTATTTTTTTAATCATACTTTGTGCGTTATAGAAGCAATGATACAACCTGTTCAAAGAAATGCACATCCAACTCGTCTAGCTCATTAAGCACAGCACTATCTACATCCAGCACAAACTGCACCTTACCTTTTAGCATGCCGGGCACTACAATTTCGGAACGGGATGCGGAGCTACAAGCAATATGGCCGGGAAAGGCATTTACATCAGGCACCCATTGGGTGCTAGCCGTTGCCCAGGCAGTACCACAAACGCCACTACCTTTTTGTATGCGTGTGCATGCAATAGGCCCTTGAAAAGGCCCCAACACTAATTCATTGCCTTTTACCAGGTAAAAACCCACCCATAAATAGCCGGTAGCCATGTGTATAGCAGCCGTAAGGTTAGCCATATTAGCAATTAAATCGGGTTCGTTGGCCACCAAAGCTTGCAATTGTGGCAATAACTCCCGGTAGCGCTCTGCTTTAGTACCGGGGCTTAATGTGAGTTCTTCTGCCAATGTTTTATGGTATTTTTATTGTAATAATACGACAATTGATCTACTCCCACAGTAGTTTGTTTAGTTGGTTGCTGTGCTAATAAAGGAGCAGAAACACCCTCTTTAAACGTTTGTGGCGAGGTAAATACACGTGCTTCGTCCCACAAACCAAGTTTTAGTAGGCTGGCAAGCACCTGTGCCCCGCCCTCCACTAATACCGAACCAATATTTTTTTTGTACAAACCTGCCATTACCTGAGGAAGAAAATCTGCGGTTGGCAGGCAAATAAATTCATTAGTATCCAACAGTTGGTTTTTAAGTTGGTTATAAATTAGGGTAGGGGCTTCGGAATTAAACAATTGCAAATCGGGCGGCAAAGACAACTGCCTATCTAACACTACCCTCACCGGGTTGTTACCCTGCCAATGGCGTACGGTAAGGGCAGGGTTATCGTGCATTGCCGTATTTTTACCCACCAAAATGGCATCCTCGTTGGCGCGCCACTGGTGTACCAACTGGCGCGATTCCGGGCTGCTAATCCACTTGGAACTATTGTTGGGGCGCGCCAAAAAACCATCTGCTGTTTGCGCCCATTTTAGCAAAATATAAGGCCGTTGAAGCGCTTGGTTAACTAAAAATCTTTTGTTTAAAGCCATGGCTTGCGCCTCGAGCAAACCTGTTTTGGTAGTTATACCTGCTT
>JALWRJ010000170.1 GCA_026994125.1 Cyclobacteriaceae bacterium
AGGTTAAACAGACCATTAGTGAGGTTAAACGTAAATGGTTTATCGGATTAATGATTTTTTCAGTAGTGCCTTTATATGGAGGCTTTATGCTTAACTCTTTACCCACAGCACCAGTGTACGCTATGGCTTTGTTGGGAGCGCTGGCACAAGTAGTGGCTGCAGGCCTGGTGTATAAGCCGGTGTTGGTCTGGTGGGTTAGTTTAAAGGAACCGGTGTTAGCCTGGCTCTATGGACTGGCACTTGTTTCTTTTGGGCTCAAATTAATTTTTCAATTAATAGGAAGCCTACCCGGATTGCATAATTTTGTATTTGAAGCTAAATCCACTTTTATTATAGGTTATTTACATTTGGTTATGCTGGGTGGCTACAGCCTGTTTTTTATTGCCTGGTTGTTGCAAGTGCGGCTCATGCAGCGCACCACTTTGGTACAAGCAGGCTTGATGCTGTTTATAGCAGGTATAGTTTTTACTGAAATCCTTTTATTTGGGCAGGGCTTGGCCAACGCTATATTTTCAACCTCAATTCCCATGTATTATGCCTGGCTATGGGGTGTAAGCACTTTGCTACCTGCAGGCATTGCTCTTATGTTGGCAGGTCAATTTAGGCTTTTTGCAAATAGAAGTTTTTCTGTTTAGCAGGTAAAATATGTTGTTGGGCGATTTATGGACAAAAAATTGGCTGCTCCTAAAATAATTGCTTAATTTACCAACTTAATTGTAGGAAGATTATTTTAAAAAATTTGAGTATGAGCATTAAAATACAAACTCTGTCTGGCTATATACACGAATATCAAAAAAGCATCCTTCAGCCTGAAGCCTTTTGGTCGCGTGTAGCCGAAACTTTTCATTGGCGCAAACCCTGGGATGAAGTAGTACAATGGAATTTTGAGGAACCTGATGTAAAATGGTTTGTAAATGGAAAGCTAAATATTACTGAAAACATATTAGACCGGCACCTGTACACCCATGCCAACCGGCCTGCCATTGTTTGGGAACCGAACGACCCCAACGAAGGTACAAGAACCCTTACTTATAAAGACCTTTACGAACAGGTTAACCAGTTTTCGCATGCTCTTAAAGCCAAAGGTATAAACAAAGGCGACCGTGTAATTATATACATGCCCATGGTGCCCGAAGCTGCTATTGCTATGTTAGCTTGCGCCAGGGTAGGAGCCATACACTCCATTGTGTTTGCCGGGTTTTCTTCAACTGCACTGGCCGATCGCATTAACGATTGCCAGGCAAAAATGGTACTTACCTCGGATGAGAACTACCGGGGTGCTAAGGTAATACCTATTAAAACAGTGGTCGATGAAGCCCTGGCAAGTTGTTCATCGGTTGAAACCGTAATTACATTAAGCCGTACCGGGGCGGAGGTACCCATGCAACCCGGTAGAGATTATTGGTGGCATGATGTAATTGAAGGTGAGCCAACCGATTTTGAGGCAGAAGAAATGGATGCCGAAGATATGCTATTTATTCTTTATACATCGGGTTCTACAGGCAAACCCAAAGGGGTGGTACACACCTGCGGTGGGTACATGGTATATACACAGTTTAGTTTCGAGAATGTATTTCAATACAGTGCAGGCGATATTTATTGGTGTACAGCCAATGTGGGTTGGATAACCGGACACTCGTACATTGTGTATGGCCCCTTACTAAGCGGTGCTACCACTTTAATGTTTGAAGGTGTACCCACCTACCCAGATGCAGGTCGGTTTT
>JALWRJ010000171.1 GCA_026994125.1 Cyclobacteriaceae bacterium
GTAGAGGCCTCTCCGGCTGTAGGTCGGGCAGATAATTTTTTGTATTGCCCAAACAACTGTTTTTTATCTGCCTCGGTAATGCCTGGCCCTTCATCAGCCACTTGCACTTTAACCTTAGCTTTTGATAGGTGACAACTAATGGTAACCGTAGTGTTTGATTGCGAAAACTTGAGGGCATTAGAAACCAGGTTTTCCAATATTTGAATCAAGTAATTTTTGTCTAAAAGCACCCGAACAGATGGTTGGCAAGGGTTAAAAAGCAGATCAATATTTTTTTTATCGGCTAGCGCTTTAAAATTACTTAAAACTAGTTCAATAACATCATTCAACTCAAAGCGTTCATTTTTCAGCTCAATTACGCCCGACTCAATGGCATTGATATCGAGTACCCGGGCTACCATGGCGCGTAAGCGCTCTACCGATAATTCAATCAACCCCATATTCTCTTTGGTTTCGGGCTTAATACTGGTATCGGTTAGGGCTATTACACTTAGCAAACCTTTAATTTGGTTTAGTGGACTACGCAAATCGTGCGACACAATGGCAATTAACTCATTTTTTTCCTGGTTAAGTTTAAGGAGTTTATCGTTTTTAGTTGCCAGTTCTTTGGCTTGTTCGGCAAGCTCGGCCGTTCGCTCTTTTACTTGTTGTTGCAAAACCCGTTTTTGGTGCTTAATGGTGCGAACCCTAAGTTTATAAATGGCAATAAACGCAAGCACAACAACGAGTATTAGTAATATTTTAAAGGTTGTAGTCATCCACCAGGGTGTTTTAACCCAAATGGTCAATTGGTCACCTTGCTTATTCCAAACTCCATCGTTATTGGCAGCAACTACCTTAAACACATACTTGCCCGGAGGCACATTGGTATAATGTGCTTTTCTTTCGGTTCCGGCATCAATCCAGTCTTTATCAAAGCCTTCTAACTTATACTTATAGGCATTAGCAGCCGAATTAATATAATTTAAAGCCACAAATTCAAACGAAAAATAGCCTTGATCCGGCTCCAGTACCAGGTAGTTATCAAATTCGGGCAGCGAATCGAGGGTAGTGCCCGGAGCAACCTTTAAGGGCTTGTTAAATAAACTTACCTGGGTAATGTGCACAGGGGGCACAAAGGAGTTAGGTTTAAATTTATCGGGGTAAAAAGAAACCAAGCCCTGGGTTCCTCCAAACAGCATTTGCCCATCCGGTGTTTGCATGTAAGCTCCCGAATTAAACTCACCGGCAAACAATCCATCTTTAGCACCATAGTTTGTAAAGGTTTCGTTAGCCGGATTAAACATGGAAATTCCGGCATTATGGCTCATCCATAAGTTACCCCTGCTATCTTCTAAAATGCCATACAAAGCCGGATTGCTTAATCCCTTGGCCCGCGAATAATGTGTAAAGGTTTCGGTATCCGGGTGGAACCAATCGAGACCTCCCCC
This sequence comes from Cyclobacteriaceae bacterium, assembly GCA_026994125.1. Lineage (GTDB taxonomy): Bacteria > Bacteroidota > Bacteroidia > Cytophagales > Cyclobacteriaceae > JAKISE01. The sequence continues at coordinate 1,431 of JALWRJ010000171.1, forward strand.
ATAAATGGCCACCCAAATCCGATTGTTTTTATCAGGGTACACATACGACACCCCGTTATTAGCCAGGCTGGCCGGGTTTTCGGGGTTGTGACCATAGTGCTTAAACTGGTTAGTTTTAGGATTAAACACATCTAATCCTGCAGCATATAAACCAATATAAAATTTCCCTTCTTTATCTTGTGTTATGGACCAGGTATCGTTTACAAATAGTTCACTATTAGCAGTAGTATAAGCAGTTATGTTACCGCTACTATCTATTTTACGTAAACCAGAGAAAGTACAAACCCAAATATCCCCCGTGCTATCTTCAAAAATTTGATTGATACTACCGGGCGTAATGCTACCTGCTACGGCCAGGCTCACAGGCGAAAAGCTATTTTGTTGTCGGTTAAACACGTACAATCCTTTATTTCGGGTACCAACCCAAAACCGATGTTGACTATCTTCAAACAAGGCTCTAATTTTGTTATCTCGTAAACCATGCTCATAAGCCCTGGAAGCTGTATAATGAATTTTTTCTCCGGTTCGGGAGTTTATTCGGGCAAGGCCACTATTGTACGAACCCGCCCACACATCGCCAAACGAATCCTTATATACCGCATACGTATTATTATCGGTTAGCAAGTTAGGATGTACCAAAGAGTTACGGTAATACAAAAACTTACGCTGATTGGCATTCATTTTATGAAGCCCTACACGCAGCCCAACCCAGGTATTACCGGCATTGTCCTGGTATAACGAGCGCACATTAGGATGGCTTACCTCCAGGGTAGTAAAGGTAGAATCCTTCAGGCTAAACCGGTTTAGGTATCCTCCTTTGGTACCCACAAGCAGCGAAGTGGCATCAGGTTGCAAGAGGGTAAAAATATTATTATTGCTTAATGATTTTGGATTGCCCGACTGATGGGCAAACACCTGTGTATAACCGGTTGCTCTGTTTAGTTTAACCAACCCTCTACCAAACACGCCAATCCAAAAATTTCCGGAATTGTCTTCGAGGATAGCACGCACATAGCCTAGTTTGTAATTTGTAAACGAACCTGTTACAGGATTGTATTTACTCAAACCTCGGGCAGTACCTGCCCAAAGCCCCCCTTCGTTATCCTGATACAGGCAAAAGACCTCGTCCGACAAAAGGGAGGTACTATCGGTAGGCTTATGCCTAAACCGCTGAAACTTGCCGGTAGCAGGGTCTAGTTTATTTAGCCCTCCACCCCGGGTAGCTACCCACACCTTGCCTTGGTTATCTACCAGTACAGCGCGGGTACGGTCGTAACTTAACGAGGCACTATCCGCCTGCTTGTGCCGGTAGTTTGTAAAACGCCCCGTTGTGATTTCATATTTATTAAGCCCTCCTCCACGGGTTGCAATCCACAGGTTACCTGCCGCATCGCCATCTAATCCTAGAATAAAATTATCGCTTAAGCTGGTGCTGTCGCGGGTATCGGAACGATATACAGTAAAAGAATAGCCATCAAAACGATTAAGGCCATCCTGGGTACCAAACCACATATAACCCAATTTATCCTGGTAAATGCAGTTTATCGAATTTTGAGATAACCCTGCTTCGTTGGCATAGTAATCCATGGTATAGGATTGCACCTGCCCCAAGGTATAAATTGCACTCAATAACAAAAAAGAGGTTGTTAAGCCAAGTTTACGTTGCATAAAATAGAACTAATTAACTACTAAGCATTTATCAATTATACGATAATATAGGCTTAAAAGCCAACCCAGAGCTATACAACAAGTAAAAACAGTAAATGTAGTATTATCACCCGGCATCTCAGCTTATTTTTAAGCCTATGCAAATTCAATTTTATGTTGTAACTTCAAACCCTAAAACTAACCTAGTGATACTATGAAACTCGTAAAAACCAAGATATCTCATGTGGTACAGAACCATTAGCAAGGGCAATATTTTTTTACAGCAACTTTTGTTAATGGGTAATTTTTTATGTAACACGGGTTAAAAAAATACCAAAATATAGGTATTTTATAGTTTTATTACCGGTCTTATTTTTGAACTAGTTAAAAAGTTAACCAAACGTAAATTTTAGTTTTACTTAAACCTATATATTATGAATTACAAAATTTCAACCTTAGTCTTATTCATCCTTTTAATTATATCAATTGTATTTAATTATAAAACCAAGCCAGCCACACTTAAAATACTTGATGCAAACCAAACTGAGCATACGCTTTCGGCTCTTGATATACAAGATATACATGATTATGTTTCCTTTATGACAAACAGTGAGGAACTTCAAGACGATTGGATAAACACTGAAATGGATTCAGTAGAAATAGGAAGATTTATTAGTAGGGATTTGGCAATTAATAAGATGGCCGACTTTAGTAAATGGAATAAAAAATTTCTATTTAATAAACATAAGATTTCGCCCTATGGCTTTGGTTTTGGTCTAAGCAAAATGCGTAGGCTTATAAAAGCAATAGATAGAGAAAACAAAAAGCATTTAAACCAACCGGATAGCATTATTTATGGTGTAAGGGTAAATTTAACACGTACAGTTTCATCCGAATCTAAAAAAGGTTATTTGGATGCCATGATAGTACCCGTGCTTAAAAACAATAATTTTTATGTGGATTTATCAGCTAAAAGAAATTTAACAGACGAAGATTTGTTATTAAACACTTCGCTGCCATGCCCTAAAAACTGTGGGGGTCAGTAATGTCAACCTGGGACTATATCATAACCTACAGTTCGGTATTATCACCTCTATTGCCAATTCTTTTTTTTAGAAGATGGAATCAGAAGTACCTGTATGCCATAAGTGCTTTTATACTTGTTTCATTTTTATCAGATATAATTTCTATAACTGTACTAAGGGGGCAACCCAATTACAATTTTTTAAAATTATACGGTTGGGTTGAAACCGTATTGCTCATACTGTTTTATCACTATGTTTTTAATAAGAGTAAAGTGCTATTACTTTATATTGGAGGAGCAATTTCAGTAATTTACTTCTATGTTTCCTTTAATGTAGAAGTACAGCAATTTAATGCTCTAGGACGCTCATTTGAGAGTATTTTAATGATAGTTTTATCTTTAATATTGCTTTACCAAATATTTAAAAACGAAGATGATATTTTTATCGATAAGTCGGCAATATTCTGGATTAACATAGGAATATTACTCTATTTTTCAGGAGCTTTATTTTCATTTATACTTAGTAATTATATATTGGATACCACTGTTAAGGCTACCTGGATTTTACACAATAGTTCAAATGTATTGAAAAATGCAATTTTAGCTGTAGGGTTATGGAAAGCAATACGGAATTAGCTAATTATTGGGTGCTTATACTGGGCACAAGTGGCATGATACTACTTGCTTCAGGCATCATATTATTTGTATATTTATACCAGCGCAAGCTTATAAAGCGCAAGTTAGCCTATCAAAAAATAGAAGATTTGCTGCATAAACAAGAACTTAAATCGGCCTATGGCATTTTACAAGCCCAAGATAAAGAGCGTAAGCGCATAGCTCAAGACTTGCACGATAACGTAAGCAGCCTGTTGGCCACCCTAAATATGTATGCCGATACACTACAACATAAAACAGCCCCACAAGAAAAGGATAAGTTGGCAGCTAAAATGAGTGCATTGGTAGGTAAAGCCACCGAAGAAACACGTAACTTATCGCATAGCCTGGCCTCAGAAAGCTTGAGACATTTTGGGCTCGAAACGGCTCTTAATGACCTGGTAGAGGCCATAAATGAGGCCAGCCAGTTAGAGTTGGTATTGGAAACAAAAACTCAACATATAGACAATGGAGAGTTTTCGCTTAATATCTACCGCATAGTACAAGAATTGCTTAACAACACCCTTAAACACGCCCAAGCCAGCCAAGTGTATATTGAGCTAACCCAAACCCAGCTAACAAAATTAAGCCTCATTTACCAGGATAACGGCAAAGGATTTGATACCCAGGCCACGGGAACCACGAAAGGCATGGGCATGAAAAACCTGCAAGCACGAACCGAAAAACTGAACGGCTCCTTTAGCATTGAATCCAGCCCGGGTAAGGGCAGCACCTTTGTTTTTGAATTTGAACTAATAAACAACCATGAAACCGACCCAAATTCTTTTAGCTGATGACCACCATATAATACTGGACGGACTTAAAGTAGTACTATCGAACAATGATAATATGCAAGTTGCCGGTATGGTTACTAATGGCAACGAAGTGCTTGAATTTGCAAGAAAATACCCAATTGATTTAGTGGTGCTTGATATTAACATGCCGGAGCTGGATGGAATAAGTTGCGCTCGCATTTTAAAAAAAGAGTTGCCACATATTAAAATAATAATACTCACTATGTACCCTCAAAAATCGTTTGTAAACGAAATTGTAAAAATTGGTATTGATGGCTGTTTACTTAAAAATAATACAGGCAAAGAACTTATCACAGCCATTAAACGAGTAATGGGGGGACAGGCTTATTTCGATCATTTAAAAGCTTTTAGTGATGATAAAGATGAAGTTATAAGGTTCAAACTTACCCCTCGCGAAATTGAAATTATTAAAGCGATTTCGAACGGACTTAAAAGTGAAGAAATTGCAGAGCAGTTATTTATTTCGCCTCATACAGTACTTACACATCGAAAAAATATTTTAAAAAAGTTGGGGGTAAATAACACCAACCAACTAATTAAATATGCCACCAAGCAGCAAATTATTTAGGGCCTGCTAAAAAACTTGTGGTGTACAAGCTTGCCAACCAACCTACTGCTTTAATTTATTTAATGCTAAACAATTGCTACCCCCCTATTTTACCCGTAAGTTGGTTTGTTTTAATATAAGCTAAATTGTTGTTATGCCCAGCTATTCTCAATTGGTTTGTGTGATATAAATTACGGTATGCAATAGCAAGTTGTTAAATATTTGCACCTATTAATTTAAAACGATTAAAAAAATGGAAATAGAAATTAAATTTGACGAATACGGAAGAATAATTCCACTAATGAACGGGCAACAAATAACCATGGAAGTTTCGCCCTTTTTAATATTTTTGGCAACGGCCGGTATGTGTTCAGCGGTGTTTGTACAAGCATTTATGAATCAGCGTGGTATGAGTACAGATGGGGTAAAAATTGTTCAAAAAATGAATTACAACCAATTTACCAACCAAGTGTCGGATATTGATATCCATGTAGATTTACCCGATCATTTTCCTGCTAAATACAATAAGGCCATTAAAAATGTGGTAGATCAGTGCCCGGTAAAGCAGCACTTGCTTACCCCTCCTACGTTTAATGTAATTACCAATTTAGACAAAGCCGAAGTAGAAGCCTAAGGCCTGTCATGGCTGTGTAGAGGCAAAACTACTTCACATTAAAGCACCAAATAAACATTAGCATGTTGGTTTGGTGCTTTTTAGTTTTAATTTAGTGGTTTTCTACTACCAGAATGGATTTAACAGCTCAGCTCTCGAAGGCATCCCCTACCAAATCACAGGTTAACCAACTAGTAGCAGCGGTATGTCAACAGCCCGGGTTGTTTAGCACCCTTGTGGAGTTATTTTTAGGCAAAGATAAAAAAGTAGCCCAGCGAGCGGCCTGGGTAGCCAGCCATTGCGTAGCCCAAGTGCCCAGCCTGGCCACTCCTTACCTGGAGCAGCTTGTTAATAACCTCTACAAAACAAAAAACAACGCCATAAAACG